>JAGVCD010000164.1 GCA_020059425.1 Chamaesiphon sp.
CGGAAGGAATTAGTCAAACAAGCTGGCAAATACTCCGAGGAGGGCAAGATTTCCGTCCGCAATATTCGGCGTGACGGTATTGATGAAGTCAAAAAACAAGAGAAAAGTAGCGACATCTCGGAAGATGAAGCCAAAGGCTTACAAGAAAAAATCCAAAAACTGACCGACAAATACATTGCCAAAATTGAGCAAGTATTGTCCGAAAAAGAAAAAGATATTATGACTGTCTAAGCTCACCAGGGCGACTAGTAATAATTTTGAAAATAGATATTGCTTAAGAAAATAACGATTTAGCTCCAGGAGATTATCGAAAATGTTTGATTGTATTGTGGTGGGATCTGGTCCAGCCGGGGGTGCAGCGGCGTATCACTTGGCTAAGCAGGGACATAAAGTTGTAATTATCGAGAAAGAGACATTGCCTCGTTATAAGCCCTGTGGTGGTGGTGTTTCTCCGATTATTGCTAAATGGTTTGATTTCGATTTTAGTCCGGCGATCTCCACCAAGGTCAACGTCCTGCGCTACACCTGGGATATGTCCGATGAAGTTGAAGCCCAGTTAGAAGGAACTGAACCGATCTGGATGGTACGGCGGGATGTATTTGACCACTTCCTCATTCAGAAAGCTCAAAGCCAAGGAGCGGAATTGATGGATGGTACTACCGTAACGGGGGCAGAACTGGTGGGTGATACCTGGCAGGTCAGCACCAGTAACGGGACGGTCAGTGGCAAATATTTAATTGCTGCTGACGGAGCCCAGGGTCCTATGGCCAAGTTCTTGGGCTTTAAGGATCGGAAGCGACGACTGGCCGGAGCCTTAGAACTAGAGGGCCTGGCGGAGAATGTCCCACCAGTAATTAATTTTGAGTTTGGGATGGTCAAGAATGGCTATATTTGGAATTTTCCCAAAGACAACGGCTATTCGATCGGCATCGGTACTTTCCGGGGTGGCGAAGGCCAGGATTTGAAAAAGATTATCGAGAGCTATGCTCAAAGCATGTTCAAGATTGATATCAGTACTGCCAAACAATATGGTCATTCTCTCTGTCTGTGGGACGGTGACCAAAAACTTCATACCGATCGAGCGGTGCTAGCTGGCGAAGCAGCCTGTGTAGTCGATCCGATGACTGCAGAAGGAATTCGGCCATCAATTTTCTCTGGAATTAAGGCATCTGAAGCAATTGCCGGAGCATTGGCCGGTCGTACCGAGGCGATCGCCAACTACACCACGGTGATGACTGAAGAATGGGGTGCCGATATGAAGTGGGCACAGCGAGTGTCAGCAGCCTTCTACCAGTTCCCCAAAGTCGGTTATAAGGTGGGTGTAAAACGCCCCTCGGCAACAGTAATTATGGCTAAAATTTTGGCTGGAGAACTGCGCTATTCCGATGTCGCTGGTAAAGCCCTGAAGAAATTGAGTGGTAGTTTCATTCCTGGCTTTGGCAAGTAAGTACCAAGGGAGTACCCAATTGCAATGCACCTAATTCTTTATAGCAAAGTGGGTTGTCACCTCTGTGAAGGGTTGGAAGCCAAGCTCCGGCAGCTTTCCACCCCAGTCTTTGATCTAGAAGTGCGCGAAATTACTACCAATCCAGATTGGTGGGCAGCTTTTCAGTACGAAATACCTGTACTACATTTGCTAGTGGCTGGTCAAGAACAACCCCTACCTAGACCATCACCTCGCGCTCCGCTGTCGCAATTGCAACAGCTATTAGAGAAATATTTGTCCGAAAATTAAATTATCATCATCCATCTCTGGTTACCCAAGGTATTCCCATGAAGTTACGTGAACTGTTGAGCAAGGTTACTAGTTTGAAGCAACTCCCGGAGCATCCAGCTCTTGACCAGGAGATTACTGGACTAAAAACCAACTCTCACGCTTGTACTGCTGGTGATTTATTTATTGGGATGCCCGGTACCCGAGTTGATGGGGGCGAGTTTTGGCCCAGTGCGATCGAAAGCGGCGCAACGGCAGCAGTGATTTCCGCAGCAGCTGCTCAGGCTCACCCCCCCACCGGTGATGCCTGTATTGCCGTGGCCACCGACTTGGTCCAAGCCAGTGCCGAGTTGGCAGCAGCCTTTGGGAACTATCCTGCCCAGAAATTAAAAATGGTGGGGGTGACGGGCACTAATGGCAAAACTACTACCACCCACTTAATTGAATTTTTGTTGGCTGGTCACCAATCTACGGCACTGATTGGCACCCTCTACACCCGCTGGCCAGGCTACGAAAAAGTGGCCACCCATACCACTCCTTTTGCGGTAGATTTACATCAGCAACTGGCTCAAGCTGTCCAAGCTGGTTGTACTGTGGGCCTGATGGAAGTCAGTTCCCATGCTCTGGATCAGGGCAGAGCAAAGGGTTGTCCTTTTGAAGTGGGCATTTTCACGAATCTGACTCAAGATCATCTGGACTACCACCACGATATGGCCACGTATTTTCAGGCCAAGGCTCTGTTGTTTAGTGATGAATATTTGAAAGGGCGAGGGATTATTCGCTACGACGATGAATACGGTCAAAAGCTAATCGCCCAGTTACCTGCCGATCGGGTCTGGAGCTACAGTGCCAAAAATGCCCAAGCCGATCTCTGGACTAGTGATTTGGTCTATAGCCCCACTGGAGTTGCTGGCACTTTACATACTCCCCTAGGCGATCGATCTTTTGTTTCACCATTGGTTGGTGATTACAACCTCGAAAATCTGTTGGCGGCGATCGGCTGCGTCTTACACCTAGGGATGGATTTAGATACGATTGTGGCGGCTGTCGCCAAATTCCCTGGCGTACCGGGACGGATGGAACAGGTCAAAATTGCTGATAGCCAGGACATTAGCGTAATTGTCGATTATGCCCATACTCCGGATAGTTTAGATAATTTACTGCGGGCCGCGCGGCCATTTATTAGCGGTCAAATGATTTGTGTCTTTGGTTGTGGTGGCGATCGCGATCGCACTAAACGCCCCCAAATGGCCAAGATTGCTGCCGACTTGGCGGACCAAGTAGTAGTTACTTCCGACAATCCCCGCACAGAAGACCCCGAAACAATTCTGGCTGATGTGGTGGCTGGTATTCCAGCTGGTCGAGATATTAAGGTAATTGCCGATCGATCAGCAGCTATCGCCCTAGCTATTAA
>JAGVCD010000420.1 GCA_020059425.1 Chamaesiphon sp.
CGATACTCCAGCTTTTCTAGGCCAGATACCAAAATACTCTGGGCTGCTTTGGTGCCAATATAACCAACGATTCCGCACATGGGATTCTCCTCCAACTCGATAGACTATTCACATTTACTAAGTATGCCTTTGTTTTTGGCCAATGTATCGTGCCACTTGTTACCGACATCATTTCAACTGTCTGACTCGCAGCTGTTAAGCTTCTCTGTCCTTGGGTTATAGCTAATTGGACTTAATAATTCATGACTAATATTTCGTCAATTTTGCCGCGTTTTTGAGCATTAGAATTTATAGCACGGTTAGCAGAAATAGTCTCAATTCGGTAATCTTGGTAAAGATTTAAAATAAATTCGGTATTGGAATTACTTAACAACACCTGACAACCCTGGTTGGATAAATAGTCAAAAGTAGCTTTGAGGCGGATTTGTTCCGATCGATCAAAACCATTAGTGGCATAACCAGTAAATGATGAAGTACTGGAAAGCGGGTCGTAGGGCGGATCGAAATAGATCCAGTCTCCGGCGGTAGCTGTTTGGACAGCTGCTTGAAAATCCAGATTGAGAATCTGGATCTGAGAGTTATTCAGATAGTGGCTGACTGCTCGCAAGACATCTTCGTCTAAGATTTTGGGTGATTTATATCTCCCAAACGGGGTATTAAATTGACCCTTGGCGTTGACTCGAAACAGTCCGTTGTAACAGGTTTTGTTTAAGAAAATAATCCGCGCTGCTCGATCGATCACTGATTTAGTGGGATAGTCTAGCTGACGATCCCAGTCTCTAATTTGATAGTAATAGGCTTTTTCATTCTGGTAAGGACGGAGACTAGTAATCAGTTCTTCTACAGAATGCTTGATTGTCAGGTAGCAGTTAATCAATTCTGTATTGCTATCGTTAATTACTACTGAGGATGGGCGTAAATCCAAAAACAGTGCCCCCGCTCCCACAAATGGTTCATAGTAAGTCCGATAAGCTGGCGGCAAATACTTAGCCTTGATTTCTGGAACTAATTGTCTCTTACCACCTACCCATTTCAAGAAGGGCTTCACCAAATCTTCTGGAAGCATACACTCTAGCGATCGAACACCTTATTATTAACCAAACCTAACGTCTACTCTCCAAAATTTCTATCTCTTTTCCATCTAGCTGATACTCAAACAACTAGCTACAATCTAAAAAGATCTGAAATGGGTTTTATAATGAAGCCTACTAATGTTGACCTCGGGCAAAAATATCTTCACTCCGATAATTTTCAGTGACTCTGACTAGTGATAAATATTTTACTAGTTTTATCATAATACTTTTAGCCAGACTTTAACAAACACTAACTAACCATGACGACAGTTACGATAAGCATTGACGGCAAGTCAGTGAAAGCTGAACAGAATTCCCAGTTACTGTCTGTGCTCAAAACAAATGATATTCTAGTGAACCAAATCTGTGGTGGACAAGGAATGTGTGCTACTTGCCATTTTTTTGTGATGGAAGGTGCAAATGCATTAACCCTACCAACAAAGCAAGAACAGATCACCATGCAGTTCACTAAGATCGATCGACCTGGTGCGCGACTATCTTGTCAAACCCGTGTAATCGATGAAGGGGTGATCATCGAATTGCCCAAAGGAACTTTCATTGAGTCAGAGCAGGATTTAGCATTGTCGATCGGGAAAAAATCTCCCCAAACATTGATCCATCCGATGACCGGTGAGGTGCTGGTAGAAGAAGGCAAATTGGTCATGCGATCAGCTCTCGAAAAAATGAAAGAGTCCAGCACTACGTTTACTAACTTTTTATCCCGATAATTGAAAAATAGAGATAAACTAAAATGCGACAGAATAATATTTGGGCAGACATTCCCTGGCATTGTAATTGCTTTAATTGTTGAGATCAATAATCAGAAAAAAGTTGCCGTGTATGATATCTAAAGATCGAAGACCTCAGGATGCACCTAATCCGATTCTCAATACCAGCGATGTATTCCACTATAGTCGCTCCCAATTCTTTCACTTTGATATGCCCCAAGGTAAGATTGAAGACCATCACCATCAGCGCAATTTACTAGTCGGAGAAGACTTCATTATCTCTTTGTTAAAGGGGCTAGATCACGAAGTTGGAGAAGCAGCTGGTTGGTTACTATATCAGATTGGGGTGGACTGGGGAAAGCAAGATGCTGTGCTATTTCAATCCTGGTTCAAAGAATTATATAACTTAACTGTCAAGACATCCAATCTTGCTTTTGCAATGGAAACTTGGTGGTGGCCCTATACAGTTCAAGGTTGGGGTACTTGGTCTCCTAATCTAAGCACAATGGAAAGCGGTTTTTTCTATGTCGATTTATTTGATTCGGCTATCGCTAAATCCTTAGGATATATGGAAAAACCAGTCTGTCATCTATATGCCGGTTTGTTAGCTGGCTTTTTTAGCGTTGCATTTTCTCAAAATCTTTGCAGTACAGAAATTCAATGCTATGCCATGGGCAATGATTTTTGTCGATTTTTGATCGGTTCCGAAAAACGTATCCAAGTCGCTGAGTTTTGGATTTCTTCTGGGGCTCAAGCCACTGAGATTGCGGAAAGATTTGCAGCGTCCCAAGGAATCCCCCTAGAATCGGAGCTATCGATCGATGAAACAGGTATGGCATGAAAACAGGTTTGTTTCGATGGGTCTATAGATTTTTCAAACCGAAAAAAAACACTTCAAGTTTTAGTAGAGTTGCTCAGATTGATGTTGTTTCAGCAAAACAGCTACCCACCATTGGAGAATTATTTGACCAAGTAAAATGGCAGCTTCCCCCAGCGAATATTCCAGCAACCGTTTTGGATATTAGCAAAGTTGTCCAGACTGATGTTGTTC
>JAGVCD010000254.1 GCA_020059425.1 Chamaesiphon sp.
AAAATCTGTACGAAAGCATTGGCGTGACCGAATATTGGCAGTTTGATCCCCGTGGCGAATGGATTCCCGAAAAACTGCGCGGCTATCGATTACAAGGAAACATCGAAGCAACTTACTTCCCAATTACTAATGGTCACAGCCAGCCCCTACAACTTCAGATCACGGTAGAAGATAAAGCGATCGCCTTTCATCGGCTAGATAATGGTGAAAAATTATTGCCCCCAGCCGAACTAGACCTGGCCTTAGCCCAAGAAATTCAACGATCAAAGGAACTAGAGGCACAGTTGGCGATGTATCAACAACGTTTTGGTGAACTACCTCCTGAAAATTCTTAATTGTCACTCAGCTATTAAAGCAGGTCTTCCATGTATTCGAAGTCTAACAGATCATCGACTAGCAATTCTAACTGTTCGAGAGTAAGCTGATGGAGTCAATAGATCGGGTGGTTTGAACTTCGCCGAAGGGACTCAGCAGAGTTTCGAGGAGATCTTTGGCAAATTAATCGTGAGGGAATTGGATCATGCCAGGGATTAGGCTGTTGCTGGATGATTGTAAATTTAATGTGGTTGATCGGCAAAAATGGGTAGTGATTATGGGTGCTAGTGGGTTATGGCACCTAAGGTTTTGAGGGTTGTTAGTTGAGCCGGGGTCAGACCAGTGGCTCCGGTGATGTTCATATCTTCGTAGATGCGTTGGGGACGCAAAACTCTAGTGCATTCCCAGGTATTGGTGTCCCACAGGCGAATTGTTTCATCGTGACTACAGCTGGCTAATAATTGTCGTTGTGGATCAGGATGATAAACAACAAAATTAACTAAATTCGTGTGACCGGTTAAGGTTTGGATGCAATTCCCCGTAGCTAATTCCCAAATACGGATCGTGTAATCCTTGCTCGAACTTGCTAGATATTTTCCATCAAGACTAAATGCCGTACCAGTAATAGCGCCAGTATGTCCATTCAAAACATATATACATTCTCCAGTATGAATATGCCAAAGACGAACTGTATAATCTTCACCACCACTAGCTAAGATATCTCCTTGAGGATGAAAATTCACTGTCCAATTCTGATTTGCATGTCCTTTTAGTATCTGATAGCTTTCTTTAGTCTCCATATCCCAAATTCTGATATCTGGGTCAAAACTAGCGATCGCCAGCCAACGCCCACTGGGATGAAAGGCTAAATCCAGTATATTGATAATATTATCTAGTTGATCTTGCTCCAGTTTCCCTAGTAACAATCCAGTCTGATAATTCCAAAAGTAGATTGTACCTTCCGGTGTCCCACTAACCAATATATTCAAATGCGGATGACAAGCAATAGAAAAAATAAGTGTAGAATTAGTTTGTAGTGGTTGGGAACGCTTTTCTAAAGATCTATTTTCCACAACATCCCATAATCTTACAGTGCCATCCACACTGCAGCTAGCTAAAAGCTGACCTTGAGAAAGAAAAGCCATTTGCCAAACAGCCATCTGATGAGCTGAAGTCACACTCAAGCATTGATTATTATTAATATGCCACAGGTAAATTTGGCTGTCTTCACAACTACTAGCAAGGACATTACCAGCAGGATGAAAAGCCAATGATCGAAAAGCCATAAAAGTACTGAGTAAAGTCTTAGAGCATTGCAATGATTCCATATCCCAGATTTTCAAAACACCGCTTGTATCACCACTAATTAAATTTTCACCCTTGGAATCTAAAGCGATTGACCAAATATTATTGCGATGGCCATGTAAAACCTTAGTACATTGCCAACTATTAGATTGTAACTGCTCCCAAATTCGCAAAGTCATATCCTGGCTGGCACTAATAATCTGTTTACCATCAGGACTAAAAAATGCTTCCACTGCTGCTCTAGAGTGTTCTTCCATTGTCTGTAAGCAAAGACCTGATGCCACGTCCCAGATTTTAATTGAGGTATCAAAACTACTGCTAACTAATTGATCGCCAAGCGAGTTGAAATTCACCGAAAAAACAAATTGAGTATGTTCGGTGAGAGTATGGATACATTTTCCTGTTGCCACATTCCATAGCTTGATTGTTGTATCACAACCACTACTTGCCAACAATAAACTCTGAGGATGAAAGGCAACAGCCATAGATGTAGCTGTATGACCAGCAAGGGTTTTAATAAGTTTCCCTGTATCGACTTCCCAGATCAAAACATTGCCACATTCACTACCACTAGCCATCATTTTACCATCATTGCTTAAAGCCAATCGGCAACAGGGCATTGATGACTGCCAGGATTGCAGGCACACCCCATTCTCTACATCCCAGACTTTAATATGTCGATCGAAGCTTGAACTAATTAATCTTTTGCTGTCAGAGGTGAAAGTTAGCCCAATAACATAACCTTCATGGGCTTTGATACTCAATATATTCTGACCATTATCTACTTTCCAGATCGAGATTTTACCATCACTACCCCCTGTAGCGACAAGCTGATCATCGGGACTAATAACTAGTTTATAGATATCATTGATCGATTCCGCAAACAACGAATTCGCCAAGTAAGCCTGTGACAAATTCACCCCAGCCAGCGACACCTCCCGCAAATCAGCCTGACGAATACTCAACCCCGCCAAATCCAAGCCAGTCAAATCAGCCTGCAGCTGACCAAGCAAATTCAGACAATTACCCGCCGCATAGCTCCCCGCCGCCAACGACCCAACCTCCAACTGAGCTAAAATCTGCTTCAAAACCCTAACGATCGATCCCTCTCCACCCAAATCCGAAGCCAACATCACCAACAAAGGCTGCACAATTACCCGAATCTGACTGTCC
>JAGVCD010000209.1 GCA_020059425.1 Chamaesiphon sp.
ACTTCTTTCCCTGGTGGATCGCCTACCTGTAAGACATAGGAGTCCTCGGCGCGAGTGAAGGGCAGTTTTGTATAAAAGCCCCGCTGCACCAGGTCTACAAAATTGCCCGCCGTGACTGGCGCACTGTAACCATCTACTACTATTTTGACATCACCCTTGCTGGTGGTCATGGCGATCGTCGCTCGTCCTTTCAGCTGCGGTAGGTTTTTGTATTCAGCTGGTACCTCATAAGGAAAGCCATCCAGCATTAATTCTTCGAGGCTACCAATTTGATCTAAGACAGCTCCTTTTTTAGCTTGAATCTGGGATCTGTCTTGGGCATCAGCAGCGGCGGTCATCTCTGTGACACTAGCAGCAATTTCACCTAGCAGACTGGTGGCAGCGGCCTGATTTTTCTCTGGGACAGTTTTTAAAATATTAGCATTGCGGCTTTGTAGCAAAGAACTAGCCTGCTTGATATCACCGCTGATTTTCTGCCAACGCTTACTGCGTAGCTGGTTGGAAATATCTTCTAAGCTAGCTTGTACTTTGCGGATATCTGGACTGTCGATCGGCAAGGCATAGCGCAAAATTGCCCGCCCATCGGTAATAGCATTACCGGAAGGTAGTAAGCTCGCGCTTAAGCTAACAGATAAAAAAGCGCAAAGGCCAAGCGTCAAGACTGTCCGCAAGCCGCGCTGGAGGTAGTTAGTAATAAAAGTTTTGATAAAACTCATAGGATAAATGTGGCTGAAGGCTAGGCAAGAGAGGCCACTGCCAAATCTCTGCCTTCTTAATCTTGCCATAGTCCGGCTGGTTAATTGACTGAGAACTTCCCACAGCCTGATAAAATTAAATGCTGACTATATTCCCACAACAAACTCATGATTTCCAGTAATGATTTTCGGCCTGGCGTTTCGATCGAGTGGAATGGTGGCGTATGGCGGGTAGTGGAATTCTTGCACGTTAAACCTGGTAAGGGAGCTGCCTTCGTTCGCACCAAGCTCAAAAATGCTCAATCGGGCAACACTGTTGAACACACTTTTCGGGCTGGCGAAAGCATGCCCCAGGCCAATCTGGAAAAAAGTGCCATGCAGCACACCTACAAAGAAGCCGACCAATTTGTGTTTATGGATATGGAATCCTTTGAGGAATCCACCCTCACAGAGAAACAAATTGGCGATCGGGTGAAATATCTCAAAGAAGGAATGGAAGTCAACGTTGTCCGGTGGGGCGAACAGATCCTAGAGGTCGAGCTGCCCAACGCTGTTGTTCTCGAAATTACTCAAACCGATCCGGGGATGAAAGGCGACACGGCTACTGGTGGTAGCAAACCAGCTATTCTAGAAACCGGTGCCCAGATTATGGTGCCATTGTTTATCACCATTGGTGAGAAAATTAAGATCGACACTCGGACAGATACCTACCTGGGTCGAGGAGAATAATAATCGGCTTTTTGGGGCTGGCCGACAGCCTAAACTCAAACATAGGGAATTTTCAGCCCCATTTACCTCTTATAAAAAAGTATGTCGATTAATTTTCAAGAGTTGCGGGAACTGATTGCGGCGATCGCTAGCACAGACATTACCGAGCTAAATTTAAAAAATACCGAATTTGAATTAAACGTCCGTAAAGCGCCCTTGGTCACCACCCAAGTGGTGAATAGTGTCGGAGCCGCTTTACCGGTAGCATCAACTGTTACTACCGCCGAGGTGGCAGCACCAGTAGCTAGCCGTCCGGAGAAAAAATGGATAGAAGTTAAATCACCGATGGTTGGTACTTTCTATCGCGCCCCAGGGCCAGATGAACCATCCTTCGTCTCGGTTGGCGATCGGATAGTCCTGAAGCAAGCCATCTGCATCATCGAAGCCATGAAACTGATGAACGAGCTAGAGGCCGAAATCGCTGGTCAGGTAATGGAAATATTAGTGGAAAATGGCCAACCCGTAGAATTTGGTCAAACCTTAATGTATGTCGATCCTAGCTAGGATAAGTAAAAAAGAAGACTCTTTAATTTAATTAAAGAGTCTTCTTTTTTTACTTATGGCTCTAATTTTTGAGAATCAGATTGCTGTGACTCCATCTCTGTTTGCAGATACTTACGAGTCAAAGGCTGCGGTACCTCTACTCCTTCCCCACCGAGGGTCTCTAGCTTTTTACCTTCGATTGTGAGCCAGACATTAGCCTCCGGATTCATGCTAGTCGCGGTATTGAGCACCTCGGCCAACCGAGCCTGCATCGACATCGAACCACCACCAGCCTCAAATTCACGAGACAGGTCTACGTGAATCCCATCAGGTTCAGCGCGTAAAGACAACAGCTTTGTACCTTTGGGAATCGTGGAAACAGCACCTTTAGCACTTTTTTCTGGATCTTTAGCATTCGACTTATTACTGGCCAATAATTCACCAAAAGCAGCTCGTAAGTTAGCCTCTGGCGATTGATTGGGCTCTTGCAGAGGTAGGGGTTTAGGGACAGTTTTAAAACCAGTCTGAGTTGGTTCAGTTT
This sequence comes from Chamaesiphon sp., assembly GCA_020059425.1. Next base: position 2,488 of record JAGVCD010000209.1, read on the forward strand.
GGTAAATAGCTACATTGTTATCCTTGGGCGGTAGGTTACCAGGAACCGATGGCTTGGTGAATGGAATCTGTTGTTGCGGTGATGTTTGGGTTTTAGCGTTCGGATCGATTTCTACTGAAACTTTTACCGATGGTTTGTTAGTATTAAACCAAGCTACAGAAACACCTGTACCAACTATGCAGGCTGCGATCGCGGCCATTGCACTCTTAGACAAATTAAATTGTGTCATGAAGCCCGCCTCAAGTAAAAATGGATGATTGGTCTGGATTGCTAATTATCACAGTTATTCCTGATCCTATCAAAAAAATCAAGCTATTTTCAAATTATCTTGGTTGTTGAGCTAGCGGTGCCTGAAAACGGACGAAAGTGGCCACTTCCATTTTTTTGTTAGTTACCTTTACATTCAATACTCTAGCGATTAACCCCTTATTACCTAGCACCGCTAAGTCGGCTCGTTCGTTGATACTACTCACCAATCCTTCCAAAACAAAGCCAGGCAAAGGCAATCTATTCACAGAACCCTGAGCATTCACTAGTTGAATTCTTCTACCCCCCACGATTTTCACGCCAGTTTCAATATCCAAATCCAGCTGATCTGCCGGTTTAGCAGTATCAACTAAAGTAAATTTCATACCTAATCTGCTGTTAGGCAAAAAGCGAACTTGGGGGTTCTCGACCTTATAGATGATGCCCACTGAACCACCAAAGGCGGCAATTCCATCACGTACTACTTTTTGGAGCTGATTCAACACTACAGTTGATTTCAAGGATTTATTAATGTCCTGTTCATCCAGGGTAAATTTAACTCCAGCTTGCAGTGGTTGCGGTAAAGACTCAAATTTTAGCTGCGATAGTTGTTGGATCTTTTGGGGATCCACTTGGATAGGATCGGTTTCTAACTCAAAGCCATCAATGCGGACGCTGGGATTTAACCACAGACCCTGGGCAGCCACTCGCAC
>JAGVCD010000293.1 GCA_020059425.1 Chamaesiphon sp.
GCGATCCTTTACTTCTTTCCAAATGGCAGCATCTTTGAGGGCTTCTTCTACTTTTTGCTCTAGAACAGCGCGATTCTTCTCGCCGCGCACTCGCAACCCGTAAGCCACATTCTCAAAAATTGATTTAGGGAAAGGATTAGGCTTTTGGAACACCATACTAATCCGCATCCGCACTTCGATCGGATCAACTTTGCGTCCCAGTAAATTTACTCCTTTATCTAGCCAAATATCACCTTCATAGCGATTGCCAGGATACAAATCATGCATCCGGTTAAAGCAGCGGAGGAGCGTAGTTTTACCACAGCCCGATGGACCAATGAGGGCAGTTACCTTGCGATCGAACACCGGCATACTGACATTTTTCAGGGCATGAACACCACCGTTATAGTAGAAATTCAATTTATCGACTTCAGCTTTCTTGGAAGATTCTGGGAGATTAGAAGTTGTCATATAGGAGGAGTTATAAAGTTAGAATTACCATTTGATGCTGCGGCGCAGGCGATAACGGAAGTAAATTGCTACTCCATTCATCAGTAGTGTCATCGCAATAATGACAATTCCGGCGGCGGCGGCATTATGTTGGAATTCGGGGTCAGGTCTGTTTACCCAATCAAACATCTGAATCGGCAATACCGTGAACCCAGACAACAACCAGTCGAATGAGATAAACGGAAATGACGACTGAAAAGGCGAATCTGGTAAAAAAGCAATGAAGGTCAGGGCACCAATAGTAATTAGTGGTGCTGTTTCTCCAAATGCCCGAGAAATCGCTACAATCACACCTGTCAATATTGTACCCGTGGAATAGGGCAAAATGTGATCCCAAATTACCTGCCATTTGGTAGCACCAACGGCATAGGCTGCCTCTCGGATACTACTAGGGATCGATCGAATGCCCTCCCGGGTAGTCACAATTACGACGGGCAACACCAATAACGATAGGGTTAACCCAGCTGTGGCGATACTTTGACCCAGACCTAGCCCATATTTAAACAAGCCTAAGCCCAGTAGACCATAGATGATGGAAGGTACGCCAGCTAAGTTAGTGACGTTAATTTCAATCAAATCTGAGAGCCAACCTTTTTGGGCGTATTCCTCCAGATAAATCGCTGCAGCCACTCCCATAGGTACTGAAACCAAGGCGGTCACTAAAATCACCAGAGCACTACCCACCCAGGCCGATAATACTCCAGCACTTGCCGCTTTGGAACTAGGGAAAGAAGATAAAAATTCTAGGCCGAGTTTAGGGGCACCATCGACGAATAGTTTTCCGATCATTGCTAGCAAGGTAACTAGTGCAATGGCTAAAGAAAGCACCCCTAAGATCATGAAGATCCGATCGAACAGTTTGCTCTTAGCGATCGTCGCTTGCAAATCGGGTGCTTCATATTCAGGGATCGAAGTATGTGCAGGTAATGTCATGCGGTGTTGGGGGGTAAAGTCACAAAGCAGTCATTCATAAAGATTAGCTAAATTAATTAATATGTCTCACGGTATTTTTTCTTCAAAAAGTGACCAATAACATTAAAAATCAGTGTCATGATCACCAGGGTCAGACCCACTGCGAAAATGGTTTGATACTCTAAACTACCGTGGGGCACATCACCCAAACACATTTGGACAATATAGGCCGTAATGGTTAAGGCTGGCTCTAAGGGGTTAAATGTAAAAATAGGCTGACCACCAGCGGCGATCGCTACCACCATAGTCTCGCCGATCGCCCGGGAAATACCCAAAATATAAGCAGCAGTAATCCCCGAAATCGAAGCAGGTAAAACCACGTTTAAAGTGGTCTGCAACCGGGTGGCACCCATCGCAAAAGAGCCTTCGCGCAAGTAAACCGGCACTGCCCGCATAGCATCTTCACTCACCGAGCTAATGTAAGGAATAATCATAATTCCCATCACTAGACCAGCACTAAGCATACTAAAACCACCCAGACCCGGAATAATCGCTTGCAAGACCGGACTGACAAACAAGTAAGCGAAGTATCCATATACAACGGTCGGGATACTGGCCAATAATTCCAGCAATGGTTTGGCAACTTCCCGCACCGCCGGTTTGGCAAATTCACTGAGATAAATGGCGGCAATAGTACCCACCGGGATGGCCACTGTCAGAGCGACCATAGTCGTTACTAGGGTGCCGGAAACTAGAGACATCACTCCATACTGCTCCGTCCCTGGAGTCCACATGGGATCGGTTAAAAACCGCAGAATAGGAACTTGCTGAAAAAATCCCCAGGATTCGTAAAGCAAAATGCCGACAATCGACACAGTGATACCAATACAAGATAGAGCAGCCACTAACAAAACTATTTCGATCGCTTTCTCGCCCCATGCTCGCCATTTCTTTTGGGAGAAATCGGCGGCGGCGCTTTCATTACGTTGCATAAAAAGTTGTCGAGCGCATCGTTTTAGGGAGTTTAGAATCTGCTAATTACTAAAGATATTGAAGATAACATGCAGATATCACTTCACAGAATAGAACTAATTGTGCTGAATGTAAATAATTAAAATATATCTGGCCAAATTTATTATAAATGACGAATAAACCGCCTATCTCAAGCTGCTCAAAGCTTTAATCTAAAGGCGTTGCAGCACTAGGCGATAGTAATCAGCAAATTAGATTTTAAAGCTCAGATTGAAATTTGAGAGTAGACGGTTTTATTCTTTATTCGTCAATTAACATTACCAGTTTTCGTAATTTTGGCTACTTACTAGTTTCCTTGTTCAGAATTTCTTCGATCTTCAGACCAACTGCTTCTTTGCCACCAAAGACTGTACCTAGCGTTTTGGCTTTAGCTTTTTCAGCAATCTTGGTATATGCAGCTGCAGGCAACGGAATGTACTTAGTACTAGCACTAAACTTGGCTGCATTGGTCATGTAGAAATCTACAAATTCCTTCACATCTGGCTTATCCAGTGCCTTGCTACTGACATAGATAAATAGTGGACGAGAAAGTGGGTTGTAGGTACCGTTTTTAACAGTCTCAACAGAAGGTAATACTGCTCCTTTACCACCATCAATACCGACAGCCTTCAGCTTGGTTTTGTTGGCTTCATAGTAGGAATAACCAAAGTAGCCAAGGGCATTTTTATCCGCCCCAACGCCTTTGACCAGAGTATTATCATCTTCACTGGCGGTGTAGTCACCACGACCAACTTTAGCCTTGCCATTGATCGCTTCAGTAAAGTAATCAAATGTACCAGAGCTACTACCAGCACCAAACAATTTCATCGGTGCATCCGGGAAATCAGCTCTAATTTCTTTCCAATTTTTGACCTTACCTTGCGCTTCTGGACCCCACATTTTCTTGAGTTCAGCTACTGTAAGGTTTTTCGCCCAAGTGTTGGCATTGTTAACTACTACAGTCAAAGCATCATAGGCGATCGGCAGTTCTAGATATTCAATGCCTTTTTCTTTACAAGCATCAATTTCTTTTTGCAGAATTGGGCGAGAGGCATTAGCTAAGTCGGTTTCACCCCGACAGAATTTTTTGAACCCACCACCAGTCCCTGATACCCCGACGGAAACTTTTATTTTTCCACCTTTAGTCTTTTGGAAATCTTCGGATACAGCTTCTGTGATTGGGAAAACAGTACTGGAACCATCAATTTTAATATCTCCACTATCAGCAGCTTTATCACCTGCGGGAGATTCTTGGCCAGCCGCTGATTTTTCACCAGCTTTTTCTGGGGCTTGGGTAGCATTGTTACAACTCGTCACACCTAAAACTGCTGCAAGTAAGACTGTCGATAACAGTGCAGCAGTGAATTTTTGTTTTTTAACAGACATAGTTTCTGTAGGATGCTTTGGTTAAGATCTATTACGGTATCTAACCGCACATTAAACGCAAAAGGTTAACAAATGATTAATTCTATTTAAAATTTTGGGTTTGATTTCCTATCGATCGAAATCAATAGCTGCCCCAATATATGTTTGACTGATAAATATATTCAACAATTTTTATCGTTGCCATGCCTCTTGATCCCGATCGACCAGTTGATTATGCTCAGCTGAACTGGCCACCATTACCAATATTAGATAAC
>JAGVCD010000393.1 GCA_020059425.1 Chamaesiphon sp.
GAGCGGTCGTCACCCGGTCGTCGAACAATCGATGCCTGCTGGTTTTTTTGTCCCCAACTGTGTCGATTTAGCCACCGCCGATAGCGGCACCGATTTAGTCGTGCTGACGGGACCCAATGCCAGCGGTAAAAGCTGCTACCTGCGCCAGATTGGCTTAATTCAATTGATGGCGCAAATTGGCAGTTTTGTGCCAGCTAGATCAGCCCGGTTGGGTTTAAGCGATCGGATCTTCACCCGGGTTGGTGCTGTGGATGACCTCGCCACTGGCCAATCGACTTTTATGGTGGAGATGAACGAAACCGCCAATATTTTGAACCATGCTACCCCTAGATCCTTAGTCTTGCTCGATGAAATTGGCCGAGGCACTGCCACCTTTGATGGCCTATCGATCGCCTGGGCAGTATCAGAATATCTAGCCGAAAACATCCGCGCCCGTACTATTTTTGCCACCCACTACCACGAGCTGAATGAGCTAGCCTCCATCTTAAGTAATGTCGCTAACTATCAAGTGACCGTCAAAGAACTCCCCAACGAAATTATTTTTCTCCATCAAGTGAAGCCCGGTGGTGCTAGCAAATCCTATGGTATTGAGGCTGGAAGGTTGGCCGGATTACCGCCGACGGTGATCGATCGAGCCAAGCGGGTGATGAGTCAAATCGAAAAGCACAGCAAAATTGCCATGGGACTACGAGAATTCGACCAGGATTGATAGGATTTTAGGATGAGCGGGATATGGAATAGAAAAAATCTTGCTCATCCCCAAATCCGGAAAATCCTAATCCGGTTTGTTATCCTGAAGTAAGTGCTTTAGTTCCCTATCTGGCTCATGTCTGATTTCGACTTTCAACCCTATCGAAATTTTATTCTGCGCCACCACGAACAGCAGCAAATTTTGTATACGCTGACGGATGTGCTGTTGCCTTTGCAAGTTGGAACGTTAGTAAAAGGGGATCAGCAGCTAGAAAAAGATCCAGAAACACCACCAGAACATCAGGAAGAGCGGCTCCCTGTGTTGGAAGGGTTGTGTAAGTATGCATTGGGAGAGAAGAGAGAACATGTCATTTTGGCTGGCAAACCGGGCTCTGGGAAATCGACGGCTTTGCAACAATTGCGGTTCGCTTTGGCAGCAGAAGTATTCGTGCCAGTTTTGGTGCAGTTAAAGGGCGACCGATCTGTCCCGGAAATGATTCAGGGGGAATTTCGACGGGCAAAACAGAAAGTGTCACTGGGGCAAATTGATGATTGGTTGTTAGCAGATCAGCTAGTACTGCTGCTAGATGGTGTCAATGAGATACCAACAGATGATTTGCGGCGGGGCTTAGCGGATTTCCGAGAGCAGAATGCTACTGTACCAATGATCTTCACTACTCGTGATTTAGCGGTGGGGGGAGATCTAGGGATTGCTCGACGGCTGGAGATGAAGCCTTTGACGGAACAACAAATGCGGGATTTTGTTGGTCAGCGTTTGCCTGGTAATGGGGAAAAGTTGTTGGGGCAGTTGGGCGATCGATTGCGAGAAATAGCAGAAACGCCTTTGCTGTTGAAGATGCTATGTGATGTTTTTGGTCAGACCGGACAGATTCCTGAAAATAAGGGAGAGTTGTTTCGGTTGTTCGATCGAGAATACGACAGATTCAAGTTATTACCGCCTGTATCGGAGGAATTTCGACGTTTTAAGTCAGATATTTTGCAGCATTTAGCTTTTGTGATGATGATGGGTGATGCTTCTAAACCAACAGAGTTTTGGTTGACTATCGATCGAGGGATGGCAGAAAGGGAAATTGAGAGATTTTTGATCGATCGTAAGGTCAGTGACCCAGCGACTAAAGCGAAGGAATGGTTAGAGGATTTACTGGAACATTATTTGTTGCAGGTGGCAGCTAATACAAGGCAAGTGGAGTTTCATCACCAGCTATTTCAAGAATATTATGCCGCAGAGAAATTGCTGAGCATAGCGGATCCGAGTCGGATGAGACAATTCTATACCGCTCAAAGCCAATCTGAGCAAGAATTTATTGTATCTCAATCGAACCGGAACCGCTATATGTTGCAGGATGACCATCCTGATATTGTCGAAGATAAACGCTTCCAACACCTTTACTTGAATTATCTGAAGTGGACAGAACCACTTAAATTCCTAGTAGGGTTATTGGATAATAAAGCTCAGGTTGTTCGGATAGTAAAATTGAGCTTAGAAGTCGATTGGATGCTAGGGGCAAAACTATCCGGTGAGGCAAAGCCAGAATTTCATTGTGAAACCATAAAACTTTTAAAAGAATTGCAAGCTCGTGAACAATTAAAGTTTGGTTGGATTAAATTCAATAGAAAAGCAAAGGTGCCAGACTGGTTGAAAGTTGAGCTTTTCAAGGAGACCCGATCAGACGAGGCTGTTGCAGAGTTACTGAAAATATCTCGTTCCAATAGTGAGTATATGTATTACGTAACCAGACATGCGAGTTATGATGCTATTCAAGCTCTAGGGGAGATAGGTTCGAATGAAGCTATTAATGCTCTATGTCAAATAATTCAACATCCTGATCTATACCCATATTCGAGTTCTCAAGCATTCAGCGAATTGGCGAAAATAGGTGAGCCAGCTAAAAATGCTTTAATTCAAATCAGCCATTGTGACAAACCAAACTTGTTCGAAAGAGCATTAGAGATTTTAAAAAATCAAGAAGATGAATCACGACATAAAGAGTTTATGGATGATTTGAATGAAAAATATGGTTTTTTCAATACAGAGAGTCAAGAAATTGACGTAGATGATGTAGACCCGAATATAGATATCAATCATCTGTTAAACGAAATTGAGCATGAGAATTGCCACATTCGTCGATCTGGACGCCACAGTTTAGACAAAATAAAATCTTATAAATTAATTCCTGACTTGTTAAAAGCTTTAGAGAACAGGAGTTCTTCTATTCACCATGAAGTAGCGAAAGTACTGAGTTCGATCGCACTACAAAGCGCAAAACCCGAAGAAACAATTCCTGCTTTACTTAAGTTACTTGAAAGTGAAAATTTAGATGCTCGCTTAACTGCATCACGGGCACTAGGTTGGTTAAAATGCAATGAAGCTGTTCCGACTCTGCTGAAAGAATTTGAACATGGCGACTATTGGATACGTTGTGATTTAGCAGATGTATTTAGTGATCTTGGATGTACATCCGCTATTCCTATTTTGCTTGAGGCACTCAAGGATGAAGATTTAGACAGTCGCACAAGTCTAAGGACTAGAATCATGCGCGCTTTAGGAGATATTGGCTCTGAGGAAGTTATTCCTGCTTTACAGAAAGCATTTCAGGATAAAGATCCTTTTATGCGGCGGTGGGCAGTTTACGGATTTAGCAACCAAACGCCTAATATTGCTATTCCCGTGTTACGAAAAGCGATTAAAGATGAATATGATGGCGTTCGTTCCTCTGTAGGAGAGGTATTGGGTGAATTAGTTCAAAAAATCCCTCTCAGGAAAGATGAGGAAGA
>JAGVCD010000086.1 GCA_020059425.1 Chamaesiphon sp.
AGTAGTGGTGGTAATAATAATCTGCGTTGGCAGGCCAGCATTACCTGGCGACTAAATGCCCCAGAAGTAGTTCAAGCAGAAGCTGAAAGAATTAAGCAACGGTTAGAAGACAACAAAACTCTGATTACGACTTTGGCCGAGGCGATCGCTCAAAACAAACCAGAATTAGCACGGGGAATTGCCATCATTTTAGCCCCACGCTTAAATTACCAAGATCCAAAAGTACTAATCGCAGAGCTGAAAGAAGGAACGATCAATTTGGGAACGACCCCGATCGCCATCAAAAAAGCAGCTGTCAATGTTAGTCCCAATTTAGTGGGAACGCTAAAATCGCCCAGCCCGGACGAGCCCAGTATTATTCTGCTGCAATAAAAAAATTATCACTCACTATTCTATCGCCATGCAAATTCATTCCCTCAAACTATCACCCCCATCGAAATCAGTAGCCATCAGTGCCCTATTTATTGGCCTAGCAATCGCTTTATATGCTGGACTATCTTTACCCCCATTTAATTCGGCTAATTCGGCCTGGAAATATCCCTTTCAAAGACCAGCTGTGGGCAGTGTCACTCAAAACATCCAACGAGAAATTGCCTTCCACCAAAAATTAATTCAACAACAACCAGCATCTGGGTTAGAACGCGCCGCCCTCGCCCAGACCTACTTAAAAATGGCGCGAGCAACGGGAGAAAGTAGCTGGTATCTGCTGGCTCAACAAATGGCACAAGAATCTTTAGGCAAATTATCAGTCAATAATTCTGAAGCAATCACCGTATTGGCGAAGGTGGCAGCAGCCAAGCATGATTTTGCGCAGTCCTTATCTTTGCTAAAACAATTGCCACCTCAAGCGGAATCCCTGGCTCTGTTAACGACCAATTATCTAGCGATCGGTGAGGTGACAACTGCTCGTCAAACAGTGGATCGCCTAGCCCAAAGAATTCCTACCCTGGGAAATTTAACTCTCAAAGCTTTGGTAGAAGTTGCTCAGGGACAAGACCAGGCCGCTCTGCGAGATTTCCGGGCAGCGATAGCCACCGAAGAACCAGAGGAAGCGGGTAGCTCGGCCTGGGTTCGTACCCTACTAGGACGTTTTTATTACAAACGCGGTCAACTCCAGCAGGCCGAAGAACTATATCGATCGGCTTTGCAAATATTACCCAAATATCCGCCAGCATTGCTGAATTTGGCAGAGCTGTCAGTACGCCAGTGGCAAGCAGATCCATCGCAGATTAGACATCAAGAACGTGCCATGCAACTATACAATCAATTTTTTCTCACCAATCAACAAGCGCCCACGGTTTATGATCATGTCGCCTTACGAGGCTCTGCCCGTTTACAATTATTACAGGGAAATACGAAGCAGGCTCAGCAAACTTGGGAAAGAGCAATTGTCAGGTTGCGATCGGATCTGAGCGGTTTTGGTCATCGACGGGAGTTAGCTCAATTGTTACTGGAACGCGGACAGCAACGAGACTATACCGAGGCGCTCAGTTTGATGCAAGCCGAAGTTAAAATTCGTCAAGATCCAGAAACTTGGGATACCTTAGCTGCGGCCTACTTGCAGACCGGGCAGCTATCAGCAGCTGAGCAAGCTATGCAAAAAGCATTAAAGTCGGGGATTCGTGATCCAGGTTTACTCGATCGAGCGGCAGCTATTGCCACCGCCCAGGGAAAATCAGCCCAAGCACAGCAATATCAACAGCAAATTCAGTCGATCGATCCAACATTCGACCAAGGAGCTAGACAGGCACTCGGTTTAGGGGTGGGCTTGTCGGGATTGAACTAACGCGGATATCCAGCTGATGGCTCCTTATAAATATGAAAAATCTCCAATATTCTTCTCGTCATTTAATATCTAAAACTGCCAGGATCGTTCTTCAATGGGCCTTAGGCTTATTGATGACTTTATCTTTAGCTCTACCCAGTCCGGCTCATTGGGCTGATTTGGCAGTGGCCGATATCCAAATCAAGCAGCAGGATGTCAGCCTTAATTTGACATTACCCACTGGGTTGATCGCGCAGTTTGACGATGACCGCGATCAGCAATTATCAGACACGGAAATCATTAAGCATCAAACTGATCTTCAACAATTTTTTAATGCCAAAATTCAGCTTACTGCTGCCAAACAAAAGCATGATACCTTAACGATTAAGTCTACCGCAGCTAAAAAAATGCCATCTAATTTGATGGCTACTCCCGATACTCATAGCAATTTGTTGCTGCAATATCGGTGGGCACAGCCGATCAAACAATTGCAAATTCATTACGACTTATTTATACCCGGAGTAACTACAGCCCGTTGTCTAGCTCAGGTATTTCGAGATGGTCAAGTTAATAATCTAGTTTTTACCCCTGGATCTAAAAATGCCGCCCTCATTGATATTCCGATCGATCAACAAATTACTAGTTTTATTGGCCTGGGGATTGAGCATATTTGGACAGGTTATGATCACATCCTGTTTTTAATTAGTCTTTTGATGTTGGGGGGAGAACTACGCTCTTTACTCAAAATAGTGACGGCTTTTAGCATCTCGCACTCCTTCACCCTTTTTTTTGCCGCCTTAAATATTATTTCCATCCCCAGTCGCTGGGTCGAAATTGCCATTGCCTTGTCGATCGCCTACATCGCTGCCGAAAATCTGTGGCGCAAAGA
>JAGVCD010000084.1 GCA_020059425.1 Chamaesiphon sp.
ATGGATTGGGGCTGGGCGAGGTTCTTCTCCTTGATGAATTGTTTCGGTGCCGGGATCTGTGGCTTGATGCTATCTAATTCACTGTTTTTTAGTTACATTTTTTTAGAACTATTGACCCTGGCCACCTATTTACTAGTAGGCTTTTGGTTCGCTCAACCCTTAGTAATTACTGGGGCGCGGGATGCTTTTTGGACTAAGAGAGTTGGGGACATCATTCTGTTGATGGGGGTGATTGCGATCTATCCCATTACTGGCACCTGGAACTTTACGGAGTTAGCTACTTGGTCAGAAACAGCGACCCTAGATCCTACTGTTGCGACTTTACTGGGCTTATCTTTGATTGCGGGTCCTCTGGGTAAATGTGCCCAATTCCCCTTCCAGTTGTGGTTGGATGAAGCGATGGAAGCACCAGTACCAGCAACAGTTTTGCGGAATGCTGTCGTAGTAGGAGCCGGGGCTTTTGTCTTAATTAAACTGGCACCAGTAATTTCCCTCTCGACCATATTATTAAATACACTAGTAATTTTGGGCGCGGGGACTGCGGTTTGTTGCTCACTGATTGCGATCGCTCAAGTCGATATGAAACGAGTGATCTCCTACGCCCTTAGTGCTTATATTGGTTTGGTGTTCATCGCCGTCGGTACCCAGAACTTAGATGCAGCCAAGTTTGTTTTGTTCAATGAATCCTTTGGAATGGCCTTGCTGTATATGAGTGTCGGTGCCGTTATTTGGACAAATATTACCCAAGATCTGACCCAATTAGGGGGCTTATGGTCACGGCGACCGTTCACGGCTTTATCAATGTTGGTGGCGATCGGCTCCTTTATTGCCTTGCCTCCCTTGGGCGGATTCTGGGGATTTCTACCCTTAGTCACTAGTTTATGGGTAGAGCAACCTTGGTTAGTGGGCGTAATTTTAATTGTTAATGCCCTAACGGCCTTCAGCTTAACTCGTCTCTTTTGTCGGATATTTTTAGGTAAATCTCAACCAATGGCTGAGCGATCAACTGAGCCATTTTGGCTGATCAGTCTACCGATCATTGTTACGGCTGTTTTTGTCTGTCATCTGCCCATCATTTTGCAAAACCTAGCTATATTACCAAGCTGGGGAGACTTGAATATGCAGTTAGCCCCTTTGCTATTGTGGTCAAGTGTTTTCGGGGTGGCAACTAGTGGTCTGGTTTACGGCATAGATGCCATACCGAAACCAATTAAGTTACCACTACCAGCAGTACAAGAATTCTTTGCTTACGATTTCTATGTGCAGCGATTTTATCAATTAACAATTGTCTGGTTAGTAGCCACTAGTGCCCAGATAGTTAATTGGTTCGACAGATATATTGTAGATGGGTTGGTAAATCTAGTGGGGATTGGTACTTTAGTCAGTGGTCAAACTCTGAAGTACAACAATTCAGGACAATCTCAGTTTTATATAATGTCGATTTTCTCGGGGATAGTTATTATCAGTCTAATGATGGCTCTACTCATCTAATGCCCTAAGATTTATTTGGTAACTATGTAACGTTACGGTGTTATTGAATGCCGCAATTTTAGATTGTTACCCAGACAGCTTAGTTGCAAGAATGTTTTAATTGAGTGTCAACTCAAGGCGGGATAGCTTACCCTGTAAGCATTTTAGCTAAGCAATACCTTGACTAGAGTATCCTGCTTTAAGTTGTTACCCTTTGAACTCTAGCAACATCCGAAATATACACGGTGCCAATGATTTAATCGATCAATCAATTCTCGATTTAGGAGGATACATATAATGTTGAGTTTAGTGATGGGGTTGCTGGTGTTGGGGGCGATTTTAATTGGGATTTTACCTAATTATTCTAGATCGATCGCGTTAGTTACAGCTGGAGTAAGTTTATTAGTTACCCTAGCGATCGCCAGCATATTTAATTATCAAGATGCGGGCTTACAATTTGTAGAACACTTAAACTGGGTTGATCCGTTGGGTTTAGACTATCATCTAGGGGTCGATGGACTGTCTTTACCCTTGGTGATCTTGAACGCTTTACTGGTGTTACTATCAGTCCAAGCCACCAGAAAAAATGTCGAAAGAGAAAGATTATTTTACGCTCTGCTGTTACTAGTCGGGGCGGCGGTCACGGGGGCTTTTCTGGCTCAGAATCTACTATTATTCTTTTTGTTCTATGAACTAGAATTAATTCCGCTTTATCTCTTGATCGTGATTTGGGGCGGGGAGAAACGGGGTTATGCCGCGACCAAATTTCTGATTTATCAAGCTCTATCGGGAATAATTTTGCTAGCTGGTTTCTTGAGCTGGGCTTGGTTTAGCAAAACAGGTGATTTCAATTATGAATCCTTAGCTGCTACTCATTTACCAGTAGACTTGCAACTACTATTTCTATGCGTTGTTATTCTGGGCTTTGGCATTAAAATGCCGCTGGTGCCCTTCCATACTTGGTTACCGGATGCCTACGTGGAAGCTTCTACGCCAGTTTCCATGTTATTAGGCGGGATTGTTTCTAAATTGGGTGCTTACGGCCTCATCCGTTTCGGTCTCGGTTTGTTCCCCGATGCTTGGGTGATTGTTGCTCCCTGGTTAACCATTATCGCCGTAGTTACAGCAATCTATGGGAGTTTGATTGCGATCGCTCAAACCGACATCAAAAAAATGATTGCCTATAGCTCAGTGGCTCATTTAAGCTATGTGTTGCTGGCCACAGCGGCGGGTAATTCGCTCAGTATCCTAGGAGCGGTTTGTCAAATGGTGGCTCATGGTCTAATCCTAGCCTTATTATTTAACCTGGTCGGCATTATCGAAGACAAAACTGGTACCCGTGAGTTAAAACAACTCCATGGATTACTGAACCCTAAACGAGGATTACCTTTTGTGGGATCCGTACTCATCTTAACAACAATGGCCAGTGCCGGAATTCCGGGGATGGTGGGTTTTATTGGAGAGTTTCTTTCTTTCCAAGGTAGCTATCTAGTCTTTCCGATCGCTACCCTGGTTTGTCTGGCTAGTACGGGTTTAACTTCGGTGTATTTTATTATCCTCATCAATCGGGTGCTCTTTGGTAAATTAGAAAAAGAACTGACTTATATACCACCAGTCACTGGTGCTGAAAGGATCCCAGCCATTATTTTAGCTATCTTGATTGTTCTCTTGGGTGTTCAACCAAATATTCTGGTTGCCCATACCCAAATGACAACCGATGCGCTGGTAGCTCAAATATCTCACCAGGTAAATGTCATTGCTCAAAATATTTCCGATAAGTAGCCAAAAGTACTTTCCTAATAAAAGCCACTATTAATCAACCAGGTCAAGAATATGACTGCTCCCACTATCACCACTCAACTTCCTCCTTCTACTCATCAATTTGCCGAGGTAATTCATCGCTTAGAGGCTGGAGGCGCGATGCTACCAGATACCCCTGAAAATCTGATGCAGATTATTGGCCTGTATAAAGCCTATGCCGTGCCCATGGATTTTTACTGGCGGGATTTACTATACATCGCTGAACGAGTTTTTCTAAATCCGCTCCCTGCTTTTAAATACTTTCTCCCCCAAGAGTATCTCGATTTACCCAATCACTATGCCGGTGAAAATGCCGATTTGCGGATTTGGCAACAAGGGGCAGCCACTGCTCACCCCGAACTCTTGGAATTTATGGGCAAAGGGCGTACTACTAACATGCCTAAAATTGCCCATCATTTACTGCACGATCGCATTAATATGGAGTTCGCCGAAGCTTGTATGCAGTCCATGTATTGGCATCGGGGCATGGGCGGACAGTTTGATCCCTACTTAGATACCGAAGAATACAAACAGAATGCCGATCGAGCAATTAAAGCTTACTTTCAGGGTAATCCGGCGATGCTCAGTTTGTATAAACTATTCCCAGATATGTTTATCGAACAGGTACGGGTAATGTCTTACTATTCCAACCTCGGGCTTTTCTGGGAAGTGATGGCTCCAGTGTTTTTTGAAATGAGCGATCTTTACGATGCTGGTGAAATAAAATCAGTGCCAGATGCTATGAATTTCTTAGTCAATGGCATTTTTGCCGTAGCTGGTCGCCCCATTTATCACCATGTTTATATTCGTGATGAATTATACGA
>JAGVCD010000274.1 GCA_020059425.1 Chamaesiphon sp.
ACCAGTGCCACAAGTTAATTGATAGCTTTGGTAGGCCAATAAGCTACCCCATTTACGCTCACCGTACACCGACTTTCCGGCCACACAGACATAATTCACATCTGGGTAGAAAGCCCCTGGATAGTTGTCGTTGACAAAGTTCAAATTCTTTTTTGTCCACTTTTCGCCACTAAACTGCGGGGTTCCCAAACAAATCAAGTTGGCTACCTGCCTGTGGGCATTCCACAGCCCCGCATCTTCCGTGACATCATGATGAATGGTGTAGGGCAACTCGCCTAAATACATCCGTGCAATCCAGCCCCCCGCCGAATGGCCAATCAAATTGATTTTATCCACCCCCGACTCGGCTAATACCGCTGTTACCGTTTGGTGTAACAGGCGTAAAATTGGTACCATCGATCGACCGCCAATTGTGGGTACCCAATCCCTGAAACGCATGGGTACCAAGGTGGTGGGTGAGCCTTGTTGAGTCAAAGCTGCCGCCAAGGGCAGGTACGCGGTAGAACTTTCTAGATATCCAGGTAAAATAACAGTCGGGAGCATGGGTAGCAAATTGATAATTGTTTTCTATTTTCCGCGATCGCGTCATCTAGTGCTCGCCCGAGTATTAACTGACAGATTTACTGGAGACAGACGGCTGTTACCAAATTCTCAACCATGCTCAACTAATCCATCAATCTGGTAGTATCGACATTGACATGCTAGATACTTCTTTCCCGCGCTTTCGATCGTCCAAGTCCGCTATCCTATCTCAGGTGGTGGCAGTTGTTGTTTCTACTGGGATAAATTACCTGTTGGCGAGTAATTTAGGATTACTGACCAGGTTCAATACTCTACCTGATCGATCGCCAACTGGTAAGGTAAAGGTGGTGGAACTCACCCCCGCCGAGAAAACCCGCGTTCCGGCAGCGGCTAAGGCAGATCCTTTAGTTTTCACACCTAATCCGAGCAACCCCTCATCAACAACTACGTCACCCTTTGGCCAAGGTAATGCTGCAGGAATATTACCTGTTCCTACTGTTACTCCCAATAAAAATCGGCCTAAAAAGTCTAATTCCTTTAATCCCAAAACGACATCCAAAAATCCTAACAAGCTGTCCTCTAAAGGTTTGCCAGTAAACCCCACCAAAACATCAAAACCCGGCAAGTTGCCCATCCCCATCAAAACCAAGACGGCCTTCCCTACCAGTTTAGATGCTGAGCCGTCTCCAACCCCAGATGGTAATTCTACTCCTAATGCAAAACCAAACAGTCTGGATGATGCCCCTACTACGCCGACAGGCACTCCTGACGGCAATTTCCGGCAGTCTAATCCTGCTGGCAAACCGCAGGGCAAGACCGATAATGGATTAAAAAGCATCCAACAAACCTTTAACCAAGAGATTCAAAAACTGAAAGGGGCATTGGGGGCAAACAATATCATTGAAAGGTCACCCCAAAGACTACCGGTGAGATCTTATCCCCAAAGAGCTACAACTAGATTTCGTTGTAGTGGCGAGAGAAATGGTTACATATTAGTGGCCATTACTATTGACGATCAGGGAACAGTAGATAACTCCATCGTCCCACTGAGTTCTTCTCCAGAATTGGGAGATAAATCTAATAATGCTTTTCTGGGTAAAGCTTTAGAGGAAGCTGATACCAGTGCCCAGAAACAACATGCTGCTCGTCCACTAGCTGTCCAGACTGCTGAGAAAGGTAAAAAGGTGCTATACCCATTCATCTTCGAGTACGATGCTAAGACCTGCTGAAGATTGGGATCAGCATTCCTCAATGGATGAATTTTTTGCCCACCCCTGTTTTAGTTTTCTGTTAACTGATGGAAAGCGAGGTTATTACGCAAATTCATAAAGTTAGGATCGGTGCGAGCCGAATTGCGAACAGTCGGATTCAATTGAATAGCTTGCTTCAAACTCATCAAAGCTGATTCGTAATCGCGCAAGTGGGATTCATAGCAAGCTCTTTGATACCAAGCATCTACAGAACGAGGATTAACTTCTACTGCTCGATCGATCGTGGCTAGCGCTTTGGGGAACCGACCGAGTTCCGCCCAAAGAATGGCTTTGCTAATCCACAGCTGCACATCATCGGGATCTATTTCCAACGCTCGGTTATACATATCGATCGCTTGCTCTGGTCGATCCATTGCCGACAACAATAATCCCGAATTTTGCCAGAGGCTGGCTACACCAGGATTAATTTTCAAGGCTATTTGATAACAATCTAGAGCATCATTATAACAATTCAGATGACAGAGGGCGGTACCCTTAAGCCACCAAGCATCAAAATTTTGAGAGTTTTGAGTTAAATCTTTATTGAGCAGTGAAACCGCTTCAGCATAGCGTTGTTGTTTAATCAACTTCTCACTTTTTTCTAGCAGAGTTTCTGCCGGGGAGTGAATGAATCTGCGGCTAACAGCAAAAACCACAATTATTCCCAGTATTACTGGCAATGACCACGGCTTAAACAGATTGTAACCATCCATCGCGGTGGCTACTGGCATCCCTAAAGCTTGTTGGGAGATCATGGTCACTGCTCTTTGAAAAAAATCACCAAAGGGTCTAACAACCCAAAGCAGCAATAGAACAACGAAAAATCCGTATTGATAGAAAGGCTTCACGTACGATCGAATCCGTCGCGCTAGAAAAGGCTCAATAATTCCAAATCCATCAAGTGATGGAATCGGTAGTAAATTAATTAACAGTCCCCAAACTTGCAGCCAAATCAAGAAAGCCAGTGCAGGCTGTAACCAGGAAACCGGACTGGTAACCACCCGAAAAATTACTGCTAATGCTAATACAGTCAGGATGCTAACGAAAGGGCCAGCAGCGGCTACGGCACTTTGCCGCCAGCGACTGCTTAAATTCTGATTGTTGATATGGACAGCTGTACCCGGTAAGCCAACGCCACCCATCATCAAAAAAAGCAGTGGCAGAATCAAAGAATAACCTGGCTCACTGTATTTAAAGGGGTTGAGAGTAAGATAGCCTTTTTCTTTGGCGGAAGTATCACCGCCCCAATAGGCCAGTATGGCGTGGCCAAATTCGTGTAGACAGATGGAAACTATCCAGCCAATAGAGACAAAAAGGGTTACTTCTAGCATTTCGATTAATCTTCAGTCCCCTTAAATTAGATTGGTGACATACTTTTTGGAGGAGTTTTATTCTCTTGCTGTTTTACGATATCTATTTTCCCCAGCAAAAGCTAAATTTTATCATGTTCACCCCACATTTTTACTCAATTCGAACTCATCCCATATTGTCAACAGCAGCCTGGCGTAACAGTAATAGGTAGAGACACTCACTGAATTTGGAGACTTTCTATTCTGATCAGAATTAGTCAAGGAAAGTGACCCTAGTAAATATTCCTGTAAACTGCTATCAGCATATCTTACTACGCATGAACATTACCCCCCGCGACATTGAACATATCTTTGAGCGACTACGATCAGGAGTCGTACCCGATCGCGGCCTGGAAGCTTTTGCCGTTGGCATCAATCCCCAACGGAATGAAGTCCATCGTCAACTAGCACTAGCAGCAGATCACGAAGGGACTTTTAAATTTTTGCGGGGTGGTTACGGCTGTGGCAAGACTTTTATGTCGCGGCTGGCTATTTTGGATGCCCAGGCGCAAGGTTTTGCCACTAGTTTTGTAGTGGTATCCGATAACGATCTGCATTTTCATCGCTTCGATGATGTTTATCGGAAGGTAGTACAAGAGCTAGGCACTAGTTCGTGCGATCGAGGGGCATTGAGTGATGTGATCGACCGGTGGATTGCCCGGGTCGAAGATGCCTTAATTGCGACGGGGGCTGACCCCGATAGCGGAGATTTTGACAACCAAGTACAGACCCGCATTGAGGAGGATTTAGCATCTTTAACTGGCGGCAAAGCACCGGAGGATATGATCCGGGTACTGCGCAAAATCTTTGAGCTGAAGCAGGAAGGTAATATTGTGGAAGCTAGTGCGTTATTGTCTTGGCTATCGGGTAGTGAGAATGTGGCAGGTAGCTCTAAACGCCTAGCTAGTATTAAAGGTGATATTGGTGGCCGAGAGGCGCTAGATTATTTGCAAGGTATTTTAGAAATCACTAAGGCCGCTGGTTACAAAGGTTTAGTAATTGTGATTGATGAGGTGGAAACTATTCTGCGGATGCGCCACGATGTCCGGGGAAAGTCGCTAAATGGGATTCGCCAAATTTGTGATGCAGCCGATCGCTATCGGGGTTTATTTTGGATTTTCACTGGTACGCCAGAGTTATTTGATACTAAGCGCGGTGTTGCAGGATTGCCGCCCTTACACGATCGGATCAAGTTTTTACATTCTGGTAATTTTTCTAGTCCACGTCAGCCACAGTTAGAGTTGAAACCATTTGATGCCGATCGATTACAAGAGGTAGCCATGAAACTACGGGAGCTATATCCTACTGTCGATCGATCTAGCTTGATTAATAAAGTTACGCCGCAGTTCGTCGCCCAATTGGTGGCTAAGGTAACGGCAGGTTTTCGGGGCGATGTGGGTGTAGTTCCCCGGCAGTTTTTGCGGCAGTTTGTGAATATATTAGATTTAGCAGCTACTTTTGAAGAATTTGATCCGATGGTTGCGGAGGGATTCTCGATCGATGAACTAAATGAAAATGAAAAGAGAATTGCAGCGGGCTTGCCTGCTTTTGATCCAGAGCCAGAAGATAGTCAGGAGTATTCTTTAGTGGAGTTTTAATCGGTTGGGTTGATCGATGGTTTTATTTATCGCCAGCGTTGATCGAACCGGGGATCAAAGTAGTGTTTTTTCGGGCTATTACAGGAACCATAGAGGATTTGGAGTTTACTGAGATCGAACATTAGACTTCCTGCGAAAGTATTTTATCGATCCTTTAACAGTAGGCATCTCAGCCATTATTAACTAATAATAAAAGATTGGCCAGACATACTGGTAATTATTGGTTCTGTCGATCAGGTGAGGACTTTCGCAGGAGGTCTATTCTCATTACTTAATTATTTTCACCAACCGTCACCAACTTGACCTCGTGAATAGGTATATTTTTGAAATCATTGGAACCAGTATTTACCAACAACAAATCATCCTGGTTCAGTGCTGGTAAACGATGTCGATCGAGCTGCATCACTTCCAAACAACCATTGATTTCCGCCACCGCCTCATTAAACACTCCAATCTTTTTCTCCACCTCTACCAAATGCCGCTGATTGTGGCGAATCTTTTCCTCCGCCTCCTTCTCCAAGGTCTTCGCCAAATAAGATCGTGCATGATCATACTGACTCAGAATCTGATCCGCTTGCTGAGCCGCTGCTGGTAACAACTGATTATTCAAAGACTGATTAATCACCTGCCGGAACGATCGCATCACTGTTTCCCGCACCTTCTCCTCAAAATCAATCTTCAACAACTGGCGAATTGCTGGCTCAGCCTCGATCATATTGTAGTGATCATAACCCCGACAAGCCTGTTGCAACGTTTGACGCAACTGAAATAACGAAGAAGTCCCCTCCGTAAAGAACTCTGGCCGCTCCCGCACGTATCGATCGCACTCCACTTGTGCTGCATTTACTAGCGAAACTGTCACCATGACTTGCAACTGCTTCAAATTCTGTTCAATGCCACTATCATGACCCAAAACCCGATAGAGATTTCGATAATATTCCTGCTTTTGAATTTGGGTAACTAGCTGTTGGAAAAAATTCTTCACCAACTCTTCGACCGCCACCACCAACACATCTTCCAAGCCATTGGCCAAATAGTAAAACGCTTCCGCCAGAATCCCAATCAGCGGCACCACCGAATTACGGCGATGACTAGCCTGGGCCTGTTGATGCACCTTGCTCACTGAAAAAGTTGTCAGCAACTCATCTAAACGACTGACCATCTTGGCCTTGAGATTCGTAAAATCGGCTTCAAAAGCCACATTAGTATTACTAGCCGCCACTTCATTAACTATTTCGTGGATATGCTGCTGTAAACTATCTCCCACATCTTTCAATTCTTTACTGAGTAATTGCAGCTCCTGTTCCTTGATCGCTGTAGCATCTTGGGGCTGTGCCTTCAAAGTATGCCAGTTTTCTAGATAGGTGCGCCGCAAACTAATACAGATTGGCTGCAAATCGTCAGCTAAATTAACTAATAACAGTGGTCGCTTTTCTTCGATCAAATAACGAGTAATCGCTGTCCGAAACTCTTCAATACCACTGTCTTTGACTAATTGATCAACCAAGGAGGTGCCCTGTTCACCCAAGATTCGCACATAGTTATCAGTAGCTGATTCATAACTGCGAACATCCACCCGAAACTTATCTACTGGCAATTTACCAGAGCTAGAACAATAACGATTGAACTCATTCACAAATTGCGGTGTTTCTTGTATGTCAGAAGTAACTCCAGAAGCGAAAAACGAGTTGAGGCCAAATCTTTCGCTGGCATCAGTGTGGCGGAGTTGACTGCCCCAAAAACCTAAAAGACCACTGGTTTTATAAACCCGCTGCGAATCGTGAAACTGCTCGCCAATTAGAGAATCTAGGCGCTGGCGCAGCTGGGAATTGTACCAAGTCTCATCAATCCGATTGAAGATGTAAAACACTCGATCGCGCACGCCGGGATTGACTTTAATCCGTTCTAGCATTTCGGTTTCTTCGGTAGTCATATCGCCAGCCGCTGCCGGTTTCAGGACACAGACCACCGCTGAAGTATCGGGGCTTTCAATTTTGGTATAAGTCAATTCGGCATCACGTTTAACTGGTGCATCAATGCCCGGTGTATCAATCAAAACATTGCCATCTTGCAGTAAAGGATGATGACAGTAGTATTCTACTTTGCGCAACACCGCACTGTTGCTGCCGCGACGGGCATAGCTAGCGGCTTCTTGGAGATTCTGGCAATCAAATTGCTCCATTGAGAGCGTTCGATTGGTAGTTTTGTCGATATATTTTTGGTTATCGCTGAAACCCTGAAGCAGCAACTTGAGTGCCGAGGCTTGCTTGGCTTTCTCAGACTTACTTTCACCACCTTCCTGTTGTAGGATGCTGATACAGACATCACGCAGAGAGTTCCACAACAATGCATCTTGCAAAATTAGTGCAGTTTTCTGAGCATCCGCTTCTAATCCTAATTTTCTAGCCAGCAACTGAACTTGGCCTTCGATTTCAACTACTGATAAAAAGGTTAAAACTACTCGTTCTTGCTCTGGCTCCGAATAAGCAATCTGACATTCTGTGCCAGTAGCATGACCCTCCGCACTATAGAGCAGTTCTCGCTCCAGCAAGGCATTAATCAACATCGACTTGCCAGCACTAAAAGCTCCGGCAAACACAATTTCAAAAGTTGGGGCAATGGCTTTTTTTAAAGCCGATCGCACTGCACTTGTATCCACCTGTGCCCTTAGAGTTGGTTCTTGTTGCAACAGCTCTAGTATTCGATCGACTGGTGCCTGCAAATTTTGGCATGGAGGCAAGGCCTGGGAGAAATTTTGAGAATTCATAGCTGGGTAAAAATAATTGATGCGGCTAGAAGAAGTAAACTAAACCTCTAGCGCTTAAAATACCCATAAATCCCTGGATAATTAGAACATTTATCTAAGTATTTTCCGCTCAGACTGGCTGATTACTACTGGGCTTGGTTCCGGCAGTCCAACAATCTTGATCGAATTCCCTGTGAGCACTACTGGCAATTAACAGCCAAGAAAATCAAGATTATGCAATAAATGCATTAAAAGTAACCGTTTATTAGCAAATACTATGGTTTGCTAATAGTAATTTTTAGTTAATCCGATTACCCTTAACGAAAGGAATAGGCTCTAAGCATCGATTTTTATTACAAAATATGATTAAACAGAATTTGGTAGTTGTCGGCAATGGCATGGTCGGGCATAAGTTTCTAGAACGGATGGTGGGTAAAGATGCCCAGCACAGCTGGAACCTGATCACTTTCTGCGAAGAACCTCGGGTGGCTTACGATCGGGTGAATTTGAGCGGCTTCTTTGCCGGTAAAACCGTCGCTGATTTAACACTGGTAGAGCCTAATTTCTATCAAGATCATGGCATTCAGTTGCATCTGGGCGATCGAGTAATGGAAATCGATCGAGCGGCCAAAACAGTCACCTCGGCCAACGGCGTGGTCACCCCTTACGACAAACTAGTCTTAGCTACTGGCTCTTACCCCTTTGTGCCACCCATCAAAGGCAGTTTGACCGAAGGCACCTTTGTTTACCGGACAATCGACGATCTAGAGGCGATGTCGGCTTTTGCCGCCAATTGTCGCACAGGGGTAGTCGTCGGCGGCGGGTTGCTGGGCTTAGAATGCGCTAATGCCATTCAAAATATGGGATTGACCACTCACGTAGTAGAGTTTGCCCCCCGCCTAATGCCTGTGCAGGTGGATGAAATGGGCGGTCTGACGCTCAAAAATAAAATTACCGAACTGGGCGTGACCATTCACACCAGCAAATCTACCACCGAAATTGTCAGCGACAACGGTCGGGTGCAGAAAATGCTGTTTGCTGATGGCAGCGAGTTACAGACCGATATGATTGTCTTTTCTGCTGGCATTCGCCCTCGTGATGAAATAGCGCGGCAATGCGGCCTGGTGGTTGGCGATCGAGGTGGCATTGTGATTAATGATTACTGTCAAACCTCTGACCCAGATATCTATGCAATCGGCGAATGTGTGCTCCACCAAAATCGGGTCTATGGTTTAGTCGCTCCCGGCTACACTATGGCCACCGTAGCCGCCGATAATCTTTGTGAACCAGAGACTAACACTTTCACTGGTGCCGATATGTCTACCAAGCTGAAGCTGTTGGGAGTCGATGTGGCTAGTTTTGGGGATGCTTTTGCCACCACGCCCGGAGCTAAGGAGATTGCCATTTCCGATGCGATCGCTGGTACCTATAAAAAATTAGTCGTCAACGAAACTGGTAGTCA
>JAGVCD010000421.1 GCA_020059425.1 Chamaesiphon sp.
AATTGTCCTTGATCGGGGGCAATTTGCATCACGGCTTGGGGATGCTGATTGGTTTCGGCGCGGAGCTTAGCTAATATTTCTGGCTCCCGGACAGCAATGGATTGGATGTAGCTGTACAGTCGATCGTCTAGGTTAATTGTGCGGTTACTCATGTTTGACTCAGCATTTGTCTGAGGTTTTGCAGGGTTTTTCTAGTACCAAGACTCATGGCCTGTTGTACTAGTTGTGGAATTAAGGTGGCGATCGGCAGCATTGGAAAGGCTAAGCTGACAATGGATTCTTGGTAGTTTTGGTTTTCCAAAACATAAACAGTTAGTTGCTGGTTGCGATAAACCCAGACTTCGGGAATTTGTAAGGCTATGTAGGCACTAATTACGGTGAGGGATGTTAATTCGGATTCGATGGCTAGATCTGGTGGTGGATAATCTGCTAAGTCTAGATTCGTGCAACCTTTGACCCGATCGGCATTTTGAATATAAAAGCAAGTATCTGGTTCAATGCCAGCGACTGGCGATCGCTTAATGGTGGTAGATCCGAAGTCTTCCCAGTCCCGTTCTTGGCTTTCCAGAATGGTGGCGATGATGGCGGCAATAATCCGGTGTGGTCTTTCGTGAGCGGCCAAGGGCGACATTATTTCTATAGTACCGGCATGGTAGGCGACACGAGTCGATCGATTTTCGTTGAGATTTTCAAGGATATTGGTAAAATCTGGCCAGGAGAGATGATGAATACCAACCCGGTTGCCGGGGGTGACTTCCAAGTCTTGTAAAGGGATGGTAACAGTCATTTTGATTCTCGCTGTTTAGCGGCTACTTGTAATTATAATTGTCGATTAAATTTGCAACAAATTAAGGATTAAGCAGTCTTGTTGTTGATTGTCGCGTTGTTATGCGATGATGCTGTCTGATTCAAACCTATGGCATAGTAATGACTCCTGTTGTAGATACTTTCTGTAGCCTCAAATTGGTCTTTTTGATAAAGAACATCATATGAACTCAATTTCTTCTTATTTTAAGGTTTTCAACAGTCGTAAAATGGTAGCCATTCTGCTGCTGGGGGGGGCTTCTGGGCTGCCACTGTTTTTAACCAGTAGAACTTTACAACTATGGCTGCAAGATGCCAAGGTTGACATTGGCACCATCTCGTTATTCGGCATTGTAAGTTTGCCTTATGCGCTCAAATTTATTTGGTCGCCTTTGCTAGATCGATTTACGCCACCTTTTTTGGGATTGCGCCGTGGTTGGTTACTGATATCGCAATTGGGCTTGATGATCGCGATCGCGGTGCTGGCCAGCCAAAATCCATCCCAAAACGCTAGTGTATTGCAAACACTAGCCGTTGCTTGTTTGGGTATTTCTTTTTTGAGTGCCACCCAAGATATTGCTGGCGATGCTTACCGCACCGAGATCTTAATGCCCGATCGCAAAGAAGTAGAAATTGGCTCTTCTGATAGTGCCGGTGACGCTTACCGCTCCAAGGACGAGTATATCGAAGTAGAAATTGGTTCTTCGCTATGGGTGTGGGGCTATCGGGGAGCTTTGTTTATCACCAGTTCTTTGGCTTTGATTTTAGCCGATCATTTGCCTTGGAATGTAGTCTATTTGTTGATGGCGGCCTTGATGGGCTTGAGTTCGATCGTTACTATCCTAGCTCCAGAACCACCCCGAAGAAATACGAGTGATCGTCCGCAACCGGTATCACTATCGGATGTGGTCATCTTAGCTGGCATTTTTCTGATGGTGGGGCTCTTGCTGTGGTGGGTGTTGCAAGATCCTTGTTCGATCGCTGGTGCCAGCTGTAAGCCTCTTGAAACGAGGCTCGTGAAGTTTTATTGGATTTTGGGCAGCGTATTATTGGCATGGATCTTGGGGGCATTTTTCGCTCCACGGTCACCGGTGCAGCAAGATGGTGAGGAGGAAGCGCCGCCGCAAAATTTGAAAGATGCCACGATCAAACCCCTACAGGAATTTTTGGATCGATCAGGTTTGGTCAAAGCTTTTGCAATTATCACCTTTATTCTGCTGTACAAGCTAGGAGATTCCTTAGTTGGGATATCTGCTAATTTATTTTTGCGATCAATCGATTTTACTAAAACAGAAATCGGTGCTATCCAAGGCGGGATGGGCTTTATCGCCACGACGGTAGGGGTGTTGGTCGGTGGGGCGGTGATGATCAAAATTGGCTTGAATCGAGCTTTGTGGATTTTTGGGGTGTGCCAAATCTTGAGTAACCTTGGCTATTGGGCGCTGGCTAATACTGGTAAAAATTATTCAATGTTGGTATTGGCCATCAATATCGAGAATTTTTGTGCTGGCTTGGTGACTGTTGCTACCGTAGCTTATCTAACCAGCCTGTGTAGTCGGAATTTTGCCACCACTCAGTTTGCACTGTTTTCGAGCTTGATGGCGATCGGTCGTGATGTGCTAGCTGCACCGGCTGGCGAGTTAGCTAAATCCACTGGCTGGCCGAGTTTTTTCTTACTAAGTATTGTGGCGGCCTTACCGGGTATGTTGTTGTTGCCCATCGTGGCTCCTTGGCAAGTGAGGCAGAAGTTATATGCCGACAAGTAGTCGAAAGTCTGGCCAGTGAGGGCATAAAAATAAAAAGGAGGTCTGCATAATATC
>JAGVCD010000248.1 GCA_020059425.1 Chamaesiphon sp.
CTGTTCTTCTTGGGTTTCTGGTATTTTTCGTAAACTATTTCAGGAAATTCATTATATGAAACGGCGATCGCTTCTTTCTTCCACTGGTCTGTTCACCCTAAGTTTGTTAGTAGCAGCAGGATGTACTAACCCAGCTAGTCAAATGAATCCTGGTGCGGGAAGCAGCCCAACGGCTAATACTAGTGATGTGAAATTAGGCTTTAGTGCCTGGCCTGGTTGGTTTCCGTGGCAAGTAGCCAAAGAAGAAGGCATTTTTACTGCCAATAAAGTTGGGGTAAATCTAAATTGGTTTGATGGCTATACCGAGTCTTTAAGTGCCTTAAATGCTAGCAAAATTGATGCTAACAGCCAAACATTGGGGGACACATTGACAGCGGTGGGCAATGGAAGCGATTTAGTAATCGTGCTCACTAACGATAACTCAACGGGCAATGACAAAATCATTGTTAGCGACAAAATCAAGTCTGTTAAAGACCTAAAGGGTAAAGATGTAGCAGTAGAAGCCGGTACTGTAGATCACTTCTTACTCCTCCAAGGCTTAAAGAAAAATGGTCTTACCGCCAAAGATATTCAATTAAAGCCTTTACCCACCGCTGATGCAGCAGCGGCCTTTGTAGCTGGCAAGGTAGATGCCGTTGCTGTCTTTGCTCCTTTTACCGCTATCGCCCTGAAACGTCCTGGCAGCAAAGAGCTATTTAGTTCTAAAGATTTTCCAGGAGCAATTTCCGATCATTTGGTCTTCACTCGCAAATTTGTCAAAGAACATCCCGATCGAGTGCAAGCAGTGGTCAATAGCTGGTTTGCGACCAATGATGCCATTAAAGCCAATCCTGATAAAGCCACAGCGATTATGGCCAAACGTGCCGGAATAAGTAAAGAAGAATACCAACAGTTTGACACTGGCACTAAAATTTTCACTATTGAAGAAAATCTAAAAGCCATGCAATCTAGGCCAGAGATGAGTTCTTTGACCTATGCTGCTGATGAGATGAGCAAGTTTTTGATAGAAGACAAGTTTATTAAAACCAAGCCAGATTTGAATGCTCTATTTGATGATAAATTCATCAAATCCTACGCTGCTCAAGCTAAAAAAAGCTGAAAAATTAAGATGCGTTCACCTAAAAACCTGCGACCTACAATATTTTGGCGGCTGGCGGCTGACATTCCCCAGCCGCTTAGTACTGCTTTAAACATTACTTCGATCGTTCTGCCACTGTTCTTATGGTGGCTAATCACAACCTTTGGTCAGGTGGATCCCAAATTTTTACCGTCCCCAGCTCAAGTATTGAGTGCCTTTGGGCGGCTATGGGGCAGTGGTGAATTACAACAGGATACGATCGCTAGTTTATGGCGAGTAGGCGTAGGTTTTACGGCTTCGGCCTTGCTGGCCATTCCGATCGGTGTCTTAATGGGCAGTTTTGCCAGCTGCCGGGCGTTGTTAGAGCCATTATTTGGCCTATTGCGCTATATGCCAGCCCCGGCCTTTATTCCTTTACTCATTTTGTACATGGGCATTGGCGAAGAACCTAAAACCAGCCTAATTTTTATTGGTACCTTTTTCTTCAATGCCCTGATGGTGATGGACACTGTCAAATTTGTTTCCAAAGACCTCATTGAGTCTACCTTTATGCTCGGTGGTAATCGCTGGAACACCCTAATTCAAGTAATTTTCCCCCATGCGTTGCCAGGTATCTTAGATGCTTGCCGGATCAACTTAGCTGCTGCTTGGCAATTAGTAATTGTGTCAGAATTGATTGCGGCCAATGAGGGTTTAGGCCGTCGAATTAGTGTTGCTGGACGATTTCTGAAAACAGATGAAATTTTTGTGGGCATAATTGTCATTGGCCTGATTGGCCTAATTCTAGATCTTTCATTTCAGTACGCAATTCGCTGGTTCTTTAGATGGTCATCACCAAAAAGATAAAAATGTAACTATATTTGCCGCAAATATCTAATGTATACTTTTCCAAACAAATGTATACTAAGAACAAGTATTCTGAATAGTTATAGATCAATATTTTTATAGTTTTAATCTAGTGATTTGGCCTATGTTCTTGCAGATAAACGATCTTCATAAGCATTTTGCAACGCCTGCCGGTGAAATGGTGGTGCTTGAAGACATAAATATCAATGTTCATCAGGGTGAATTCGTTTCTGTTATTGGGGCTTCAGGCTCAGGCAAGTCCACCCTATTACGCCAAATTGCCGGACTGGATCGACCAACCAGCGGAGAAGTGTGCGTTAATGGCAAAAAAATTACCGGGCCAGGAACTGATCGCGGGATGATTTTTCAGCATTACACTCTTTATCCTTGGCTGACTGTTCAGGAAAATGCCGAGTTTGGCCTGAAGATGCTGGGATTAAATAAAGGCGAGCGGCGCGAAAAAGCTAGTTACTATCTGAATATGGTGGGATTATCTGATTTTTCCCGGTCTTGGCCACGTCAGCTATCTGGCGGGATGAAGCAGCGGGTGGCGATCGCCAGAGCTTTAGCTTGCGAACCACAAATATTGTTGATGGATGAACCCTTTGGATCTCTAGATGTCCACACCAAAGAAACCATGCATGAGTTTCTTCTGGAACTGTGGCAACGGCATAACTTAACGATCTTCATGATTACTCATGATGTGGAAGAAGCGGTGTTTCTATCCAATCGAGTTTATGCTCTAAGTTCCAGACCAGGAAAAATTCAGAAAGAGTTGCACATCAACTTGTCCCATCGCAATCATTTGATTAAACGCAGTGCCGAATTTCATGAATATTGCGATGAATTAATGGAATTATTAAGGCGGCATGGTCAAGAAGCATTAGCTATGGTAGCGTAGATTGAGTTAAGAATTTATTAATAGGAAAGCTTCTAGGGTTCCGGTCTATTTTTTTATATTACATAGACGTCTGGACCGAGAGAAGCAGCCAAGCCATTGGCCACACGGCGGGATAAAAGCCCGGGAGAACCACGCGAAAACTGCTGGTAACCTCCTGGGCTTTTGTAGTTAAATTACTAAAGAAAATTGGAAGAATTATTCATATGACGGATATTGACCCTAGCTTAATTGCCCTCACCGAAACTATTCCAGGTGGTGCCTACTGGTCAGGCATTATCAAACGCGGTAACACGCTACGCATCACCGATCGAACTGGTTCTGTTGGCGTGGCTCTGCTTTGCTATAACGCCGATAATCCGATCGAACGCTTGAATGTGGCCGATACAGCAAAGATTCAGTTCAATGCTTTTTTTGCGAAGGGTTACGTAATTTATTCCGATATGGGTCGGGTGCTATTTTCGATTACCGAGGATACCAGTGGTTGTCATGATTTATTAACTGGTTGTAGCAACAAAGCTGGTAACCAGCGTAAATATGGCGAGGGCGATCAGCCAAACTCTAGGGATAATTTTGGCAAAGCCCTGACTCGCTGGGGTTTAGGACGGGCAGATATTATGCCCAATCTGAATCTTTTTACTCGCATTGCCGTGGAGCCAGAGGGTCAAATTAAATTTGGCGAAAATTGTGTAAAACCAGGCAGTTTTATTGACCTACGGGCGGAAATGAATGTCTTGACAGTAATTTCTAATTGCCCTCACCCTCTTCATCCGGACACTAATTACGCGCCCCAGCCGATCGAACTCCAAATCTGGAAATCACCAGCACCACTGCCTGATGATACTTGCCGCTACGCAAACCCGGAAGCTGTGCGGGGCTTTATTAATACCGATGCTCTCTTCGCTCAATAATCTTAATATTTACCGATATTTTTAATTTTATGAATCTCACTTCTCGACGAATTCTGGATCCCAAGCAAGCTGTTTATAACGAAGTTTTGCCCGCTCGGGCACCTTGGTCGCAGGTGCTAACCAAAGGGCAAACTCTGCGGATTGTGGATTTGGGTGGTAATCAAGCCGTGGATTTCTTGGTGTATAACGCTGACGACCCGACGGAACGCTATAGTGCTACCGATACAATCGTTCATCAAGGCAATATTTTTATTACCACTGGCAGCAAGCTGATTTCTAATGAAGGAAATGTGATTATGAGCGTTTTGGCTGATAATGTTGGTCGTCACGATACTTCTGGTGGAGCCTGTAGTTGCGAAAGTAACTCGGTACGTTTTGGCCTGGATAAGAAGTATGAACATTCTTGCGTCGAAAACTTTCTGACGGCGCTAGCACCCTATGGCATGGGCAAAAGAGATTTAGTCAGCAATATCAACTTTTTTATGAACGTGCCGGTGTCTGGGGATGGCCGTTTAGAAATTGTGGATGGTATTTCTCATCCGGGTAGCACCGTGGAAGTCCGAGCCGAGATGAATGCATTAGTGGCTATTTCTAATTGTCCGCAGATGAATAACCCTTGCAATGCTTACAATCCAACCCCAATTCAATTAATTATTTGGGATCGAATGTAAATACATTAGAAAAATCATTAACTCTAATGATCTGCGTCCTAATTTTACTTATCAAAACCCCCGATCGATCCCATGTTTAAGAAAATTCTCATTGCCAACCGGGGCGAAATCGCCTGCCGCATTATCCGCACTCTCGATCGACTAAAAATTGCGACTGTAGCAATCTATTCCGAGGCCGATGCCCATGCTCAGCATGTGCTGATGGCCACGGAAGCCTACCAGATTGGATCGGCGGCAGCGGCTGATAGTTATTTACGATTCGATCGAATTCTAGCAATTGCCCAGGAAATCGGTGTAGAAGCTATTCACCCTGGTTACGGCTTTTTGAGTGAGAATGCCGATTTTGCGGCAGCTTGCGCCCAAGCAAATATTGTATTTATTGGTCCAACACCGACTCAGTTGCGCCAATTTGGCCTCAAGCATACCGCCCGCGAATTAGCCGCTGCTCAAGACGTGCCTCTTCCACCCGGTACCTCCCTCTTGGCGGATCTTGCTGCTGCCGAACTCGCAGCTCAATCGATCGGCTATCCAGTAATGCTGAAAAGTACAGCTGGTGGTGGCGGCATTGGTTTGCAAGCTTGTGCTAATGGCGATGAATTGGCGGCGGCCTTTGCCAAAGTGCAAAGATTAAGCCAGAGTAATTTTAGCCAGGGCGGTATCTATCTGGAAAAATATTTGACTACAGCGCGTCATATTGAAGTCCAAATTTTTGGTGATGGCCATGGCCAAGTAGTGGCTCTGGGCGAACGAGATTGCTCAGTGCAACGACGCAATCAGAAGGTC
>JAGVCD010000423.1 GCA_020059425.1 Chamaesiphon sp.
ATATGAGCAGAGTGAAAAGCTGTTGATGTCAGAGCTGCAAGCAATTTATGACTTCATGATGCAAGAATTTTATGAATGGAAACCGCAGCCCATTGCTACTGAGCCAGCCGATATGGGAAAGCTGTCGCCAGACTCCGCCGCATCTTGGCCACCGACCCCCGCACCTATTGGCGAGAATGCTGCTATTACATCCAAGCCGCCGGAGTTGGTGATTCTAGATTCTATGCCAGTAATTTCGACCAGCAACTAACCTCGGTGGTGCTAGCTCAGATTGAATTTATTCAGCAGCGCGATCGAACAGTGGCTAATGATGCTAGCTATACCCTGTCACTGCTACTACCAGCTTTCTCAAGTACGCCGTTATTACCAGAAGACTTGGTACCCTACCCATCACCCAAGCAAGCTTTAGATCCACAAACAGCCCAGGTGATTGCTAAATTGCTATCCCAAGGCAAGTTAAATCGGAAGGTGGTATCAATTTTAGGAGGTCTTAATCTATTACCGGATAAGACTATTAACCCTTAAACATATTAGACCATTAACCTTTTAACCTATGCTATTATCTCGTTGCCAAGAATGTGAAACCAGCTCCTGTATTGGATTAGATAAGCAGCTGCTGCATCAAATTAATTTACTACGTCCGGGCTTATTGGTGAAAATTGATGATATTCCTAACTTAGTTTTAGGGCGATCGGTTCATGCTTGGGTGCAGGCGGGGATGCGGAAATGTTTGGTAAACCTATTTGCTAAATACCCTGATTTGAAACTACAGGTGAATAGCGCTTACCGGACGATCGTGGGTCAAGCTTTGCTGTATGAACATGGTCAACATGGGCGTTGTGGAATTAACATAGTCTCGCCACCGGGTCGGTCGAATCATAACAATGCTAGTAGCTTTGACCTAGAAAACTGGGCGGATGTGATTGATAAATTGGAAGCTTATGGTTTTAGCTGGTTGGGGCGGCGGATGAATGACAAAATGCATTTTGACTGTCAGAACGGCTGTATTGATATGCGGCCAATCTCGATTCAGGCTTTTCAGCAGCTGTGGAATTTGGCCAATCCCCAAGATAAATTAATGGTAGATGGCGACTATGGTCAGTTGGTAGCTTCTAGGTTACGGAATGCGCCGATCGAGGGTTTTGCTAATTTACCTGCTGGCTACCCACCACGGATTTTGAAATTTACTGAACCACTTCAGGCGGGGCAAGATGTAGGCAAATTGCAACTAAGCTTGCGATCGGCTGGTATCAAAGTAGAAAAGGCCGATATGATTTTTGGTGAAACTACTAAGGCGGCTGTGCAGCAGTATCAAGCCAAAATGGGTATGGTAGCTGATGGGGTGGCTGGTAAAGCTACCTTGTTGGCTTTGAATTCGGTACCTGACCAAGTAATTAATGCCTAAACGTCTGACCCCCCAAGAAATTGCTGACCGTCAAAAATTTGTGTTGGAGCAAGTTAGAGCTAATCTGAGCCGCACCCAGATTCAGGCTCTAATTTGTGGGGAATTTGGGGTGACTGAGCGGAACGCTGGCCGGATTTATAACACGGCGATCGATGGGATTGTGCAACGAGATCCTGGTGAGCAGCGCCGCAACCGGGTAATGATGTTAGAAATGCTTTACTTTCAGGCCAGTAGCTCTCAGGCTGATATCGTGGCGCTGCAAGCCTTGATTGCTACTGCTAGCTTACAACCAGAGGTGAAGCCTAATATGATCGCCCAAATGATTGGGGAAAAGAGCAGAGTGCGCGCGCAGTTGATTAAAACTCTTTCGGATATTTCGCGAATTTATGGCCTATATACCGACATGCCGTTACTGCAAGCTATTAGTGTGTTGGCCAATAGTGAAATGTTACCACCGGAATTAGCTGGTCGGATGTTGGTGGCGATCGAGGATATTTCTAGTTCGATTGAAAAGTCTTTGCATGTTCCAAGTCAGCCAGAGCAAACCACGGATTGATAGAATAGAAACAGCCCCAACGGTCAAGGTTAGGGCTGCTCCTGTAAAAAAATCAGTATTCAATCTGTTTAGAGGTTATCACATGGCAACAGTTACAGACACGGACTTGCAACAGCTTAAAGACTTGATCACGACGCTTCATGCTGTTACTCAGAAACAGATAACTGATGGTAACACCGCTATTCAAAGACAGATAACTGATGGTAATGCTGCTATTCAGAAGCAGATTGCTGGTGTCGAAATTGGCTTATCTGAGGTTAAAGGGGAAATTAAAGAAGTGAAGGCTGAAATTAAGGGTGTTCAGATACAGGTTAGTGATATAAAGGCTGACCAGCGATCGCAAGACACCCGGTTTTTTTGGTTGTTTGCATTTCTTTTGACTACGGCAGTGGGGATAGTGGGCAAGTTGGTAAAATTTTACTAAACGCGACGCGCTAAACTTTTTCCATCATTCTTTGGGCAATTATCAGGTTCAGCTGTGATAACTGCTCCTTGGGCATGGCAGCTAGAGCATCTAAGATGGCTTCATACGACCTATTTTGCACTTCTTCATAATTAACAGTTCCTTCTAAAACTTGCCAAAACTCCGAAGTAGACTTGAATCCTAAGAACCGGGCGATCGTCTGTTGTCTGGCTGAGTCTGGCATGGACTTTCCTTGTTCCCATGCTTGGTAGGCACCCTTAGTAACGCCTAACCTTTCAGCAGCGATCGCCTGACTGATTTTTAACCTTTTACGTTCAGCTGCTAATAAGTCACCTAGTATTTTTCTTTGCTCACGGCTAGAAGTTTCAAGCATAGCTAACGGTTAGTGCTTTGCGTATTGTGAGGCTTACTCACAATCTGTGAGCAGCGCGTTATTTGTACCACTGTACGTCCAATCATAACATGCCTCAAAGTATCGTCAACTAACGTTTTCAGCTATATTGTCTAGCTAGTCAACTGTACTGTAATTACAAATCATTTGACACAGTTAACTATCTCAAATATACTTCCATCAGTACAGTTGGCAGGTGAAGACATGGCTAGACTCAAGGAAAAAATGACGATATCAATGAATCCTGAAGTGCGGACTTTGATTAAAACAGCAGCGGTCAAGCTCAGGACTACTTCTAGCGCGTTGATATCACAATGGGCGATCGCTGCGCTGGGGTCAGGAGCGACTGACAATCTAAAATCTTCATCTTCTAAGAAGAAAAAAATTGGTACAGTCAGCAGTACTGATACCCTTACAGAATAAGCTTAGCTAACACGATAATCTTTCTATTATGACAAGTACAAAATTATTACCGACTAAATCTAAAGTTAAACCAGGAATTAAGTCTGCTGCTTCTATCTCATCTACAGAGGAGACTTTACCGAAAAAAGACACCCTGATTGTCAATTTGATGATGATTAAAGCGGATCTAATTCATCCGCACCCGCTTAATCCCAGACCTTGGAGTGATATTTATCAATGTCATGTCCATGATGACAAAGTTGAAGAATTAATTGCTTCAATTCAGGCTAGTGACTTTGACTTGCTGGAGCCAGTGCAGGTGAGGCAGATGGGATCTGTTTACCAGATAGTTGCTGGCCATCACCGTTATTGTGCTTTGGTGGCTCTTAACCGGAAAGAGATCCCTTGTGTACTGATAGTGGTAGCCGATGATGTAGAAGCGGCGATTAGATTGGTGACGAGGCAGGGACGTAGCATTGATCCTTGGGACTTAGCTAAACATGCTTATGATTTGTGCTGTGAAGAGGAGATGTGTAGCCAGACTGATTACAGTAAAAAAACTGGGTACCAGGCGACGGTGGTTAGTAAGTGGGTGAGGGCGGAGCGAGTGCGGCAAACGCTAGATATGCGGGGTCTATCGGTAACAGCTTGCGCGACTATTGCCCGTGCCCCTGAAAATCGGTGGCGTGATATTGCGAACCAGGCGATCGATCGCAAGCTGGGTACCAGAGAAATTGATGCTTTGGTGGTAGAAGCACAGGGCAAAACTCCAGATATTCCTATTTCTCAGCCGGAAGTCTCACCTTCCACAGTCACTGGCTTGGAAAAATCAGTAGATTTAGACCAGCATCTGATTGTTAGAAAAAGCGCTCTGGCGAATATTACTGAGCAAGAAGAACTAGATTCATCAGAAGCACGTTCTAATCTGAGCCGGGTGAATGTCATCTCTCTCACCCTGCTGCGTTATCTCAATGAAAAACAATGTGCGATCGGCTTTGGTCAGCTGCACTTAGAATGGTCGTTTTGTAATGCGTCGGACTGGTGGGATGTTTCAGATAGTAGTTTGAAGCAACTATTGGGCACTATGATTCGCAATGATTTGCTTGCTAAGTCGGAGGGTGATTTTGAATCTCTTTATGCGATTACTGACAACGGTTGCCAACTGGTGACTGACTTTTTGGCGATCGACCAAAACATCTTGCAGCGGCGGTGGCAAAAATAATGACTTTGTTGGCCAGTGATTTGGAATTAACAGTACGGCGATTAGTACAGCGAGTCTCGGCGCTGGAATCTCAAGTATCTAGGCCATTACCTACGCGGTGGTTATCACCGGATGCGGCGGCTCGGGCTAGTGAGGGGCGATATAGTGCTTACTTGATTCGGACAAGGATTGACATGGCGATCGACTCTCCTAGTAGCACTAGGTTAATTACCGGAGTCCACTACAGCAAAGTGCGGCGGATTGATGGCCGTTTTAGCTATCAAGTTTGCTGGCCATTGTTTGATCATGTTTTGCAGGAAGAGGCAAGCAATTAGCGTTATCTAGTTTTTGCTGAATGGCATCACGTAGCCATTCAGCACGGCTTTGCCCTACTTTATCGGCAGATATTGAGATAGCGTTGCTCATACTTTTGGTGCAGTGCATGGTAATGCTGGAGTCGAAAATCTTGGGATTATTATGCTTGGGTGGCCAGTTGCTTTCTGCTAATTTAGGCATAGATATCCTCTCGGGAAGTAGCACCGCAATTGGTACAGAACATTCTATTTCTTGATTCTTGTGGCCAGACAGATTGTTTCTTGCAATTGAGGCAATGGAGCGCACTACTTTTCTTTCCTTCCTTGGTGCGGCCATCAGTTTTGGCTTTAGCTGATACACCTTTAATAGGGAGGGGCAAAGATTGGATAGCCGCGACTGTATTTAATACCTCAGACCGTACTAACCAGCTAATACTCTGGCCAAATTCATCTTTCATTTGGTGTAACTTATCGTATTGCTCGGCCTCCATCCTTACACCATAGATTTGGTATTCGATGATGGAATTTAGGGGCAGAGCCTTCCCCCGTAGTAATAGAGCGTCAATGCATTGGCGAATGAAGGTGGCATGACCAATATTTAGGCGCTTAGCATGAACTAGAATCTTGTCCCATTCGACTACTGAGAATCTGACATTGACCTGTCTTCGGAACTTTTTCATGAATGCTTCCTTTGGGCTAGTGTGAAGCACTATGATACAAGCGGTAGTCACCTTTAGTCCCATGAGGGACATTTTTTTTCTGCTCGTTTTTTGATCATGCTTTCTACTTCTATGGTGTCTGACACATAGCGATCGACATACACTTCTTTAGAGATTTTGCCATCGCTAAGCTTGCCAGTTTCTACTAGGCGAGAAAATTTTAAGATGGTATCTGTGTTAGAAGTAATGTCTTCTTCAACCTCTGCCAGTGTTTTAGTTTGGCGGGTGAGACAATATTGAAGAACGGCATGATTAACCTCGTTGGTGAAAACCAATGACTTGGTTTTTAGCTGAATTACTGGTAGTTCTTCTGCAATTTGTTTTAGTGGTGTAACTGGTGTTAGGGCAATTAGGAGAGCAGTTAACATAGAGCTTTTTGATATATCAATAACTCATTCAGTAATCACCTGTCCTAATCGGGATGAATTAGCTTATCGTCGATTAACTGTAGTACCAGCCGATATTACCCGACCCTTAATGAATACTCGACCATAGGCGATCGGAATGGCTTCGCCGTCGGTGATGGTACCAGCAGTATTGATACTGGTGCTTTGGGTATTACCGTTATCGCTTTTGCCCTTAGATAATAATTGAGAGACACCGGATAAAAGTAAAGCGGCTCCGATCGAACTACCAGTAATTACGCCACTGCCGAGTAAGCCGATCGAGAAGGGGACAAAGGCGGTAAATACGAGTAGAGCAACCCCGGCAATAATTTTGCCAACACCACCGGAACCAACTGCTATGGGCGCAACAACCATAAATAAGGGGGCAGGGGCGATCGCTAGTTCGTCAGCATCACAATCTAATTCGTCTAACAAGACTTGGTAGCTAATACCTCTACTTTCTGACCCAATTAGATATGGTCTAAAACCTTGGCAGTTGGCAGCCAGGGCGCTGAATACTTCTTTGGCGGAATCTACTATGAATTGATGATGGTGGCCAAAGGTGTTGGCCATATCTCCGACTAAGCGCACATTAACTAACATATTTAAATCCTTGCTTAGTAGTTGTATCCACGCGCGTGGATTTTTTATAGTCTTTATGCACTACGAAACTTCCAAATTGAATCAGTTTGTCGCCGTCCTTCATCACCATAAATACTGCGTTCTGATAGCCGACCATAAAAGTGCTGCAAGATTTCTGACCGTTCTACATTATCGACTATAGCGACATGGTTAGGACTGGTAATACCTTCTGGAGAACGCCAGCGCACGGTCATTAGGACTAAATCACCACGCTCAATGGTCGTATTTGGGGGATGGCGATCGAAGTGGATGGGTAGCATCTGGCGGTAGGTATCCCAGCCAGGGGTGTCCCAGTCAAAAACACCATCAGCATTTTTGAGCGATCGGGGATGGTCGGTTAATTCGATTCCTCGCTCCAGTCGATACCAATCTTGCACCAAAGTCCAACAATCTGCTGCCCAGTAAATAAACTCTCTACCGAGTAGGGGCTGAATAGTATGGGGGTCATAGTAGTATTCTTTTCCGGTTGGCAAACTAAATACGTATAGTGGTACGTTGAGTTGCTTAGAGGTTTGAATATCGGCAAAGGACAGGTCACTATCGTTGGTGTGCGAGTGCCAGATGAAATCAGCTTTCTCTACCCTTGCCCATATCTGGGGGTCAATCACAAAGTCGTTTTCGGGATGGGGGGCTAGGTTTTCGGCAACGATAATTTCACCCTCGGTGACGATGCCGCAGGATTCTTGAGGATATTTCTTCACGCATATCTCTTGAATCTGGGCAACAGTGTTTGGGTCTAAGCCGTTTTGCTGCTGCATTGAGTTAGTAGTTATGGTATTTGTTTTCTTAACCTATAACTATAAATAAAAAGAGGCTAATGCGTCTTCAGTTAATGTCCTTAATTGAATAGTCTGAATCTGAATCTGACAAGCCAGAGAGAAAGAAAGACAGCCAGCCAGTCATTCAAATTTCTACATCAATCAACCAAACAAAAAAACAAAGGCAAAAGCCAACACGATAATCTCTCTCTAGGCTATCAGACTATTTGAAACCTGGGCATCGGCTATAGAGCTTAGCTCTCTTCTGAAAGGAAGATGATTATGATAAATTCTACCTGGCAACCAGCCCATACTATTAAAGCTTATCCAGAATTGCAGGGATACTTTAACCGGGGCGAAAACCATTTACTAGCCTACCTACATAATTGGACTGCTCAGCTTACCCGCAAAGGAAAGAGTCTAAACCCGGAATGGGTGTTTTTGACTCAGCAACAAATTGCCGAGGCGATCGACTACTCGATTTCTTCGGTGAAGAGATTTGTGCGGCAAGTGAATCAGAAAATTGAAGGGGCAATTCAGGTGCGATCGCGG
>JAGVCD010000424.1 GCA_020059425.1 Chamaesiphon sp.
ATATGAGCAGAGTGAAAAGCTGTTGATGTCAGAGCTGCAAGCAATTTATGACTTCATGATGCAAGAATTTTATGAATGGAAACCGCAGCCCATTGCTACCGAGCCAGCCGATATGGGAAAGCCATTGCCCGACTCCGCCGCATCCTGGCCACCGACCCTAGAACCTATTGGCGAGAATGTTGCTACTACATCCAAGCCGCTGGAGTCAGTGACTCTAGATTCTATGCCGTCAACTTTGACCAGCAGTTAACTTCGGTGGTGCTGGCGCAGATTGAGTTTATTCAGCAGCGTGATCGACAGGTGGCTAATGATGCCAGCTATA
Organism: Chamaesiphon sp.; assembly: GCA_020059425.1. The sequence continues at coordinate 323 of JAGVCD010000424.1, forward strand.
CCCTGTCACTGCTGCTACCAGCTTTTTCAAGTACGCCGTTATTATCAGCAGACTTGGTACCCTACCCATCACCCAAGCAAGCTTTAGATACACAAACAGCGCAGGTGATTGCTAAATTGCTATCCCAAGGCAAGTTAAATCGGAAAGTGGTATCAATTTTAGGAGGTCTTAATCTATTACCAGATAAGACTATTAACCCTTAAACCTATTAGACTATTAACCCTTAAACCCTTAAAGCTATGTTGTTATCTCGTTGTCAAGAATGTGAAACCAGCTCCTGCATTGGATTAGATAAGCAGCTGCTACATGAAATTAATGTACTTCGTCCTGGCTTATTGGTGAAAATTGATGACATTCCTAACTTGGTTTTAGGGCGATCGGTTCATGCTTGGGTACAGGCCGGAATGCGAAAATGCTTGGTAAATCTATTTGCTAAATACCCTGATTTGAAATTGCAGGTGAACAGCGCTTACCGGACGATCGTGGGACAAGCTCTGCTGTATGAACATGGCCAAAATGGCCGCTGTGGAATTAAGATTGTTTCGCCACCGGGCAGGTCGAACCATAACAATGCTAGTAGCTTTGACCTAGAAAACTGGGGAGACGTGATTGATGAATTGGAAGCCCACGGCTTTAGCTGGTTGGGGCGGCGGATGAATGACAAAATGCATTTTGATTGTCAGAAGGGCTGTATTGATATGCGCCCAGTATCGATCCAAGCTTTTCAGCGGCTTTGGAATTTGGCTAATCCCCAAGATAAATTAATGGTGGATGGTGACTATGGGCAACTGGTAGCTTCTAGACTGCGGAATGCTCCGATCGAGGGCTTTGCTAATTTACCCGCTGGGTACCCGCCTCGGATTTTAAAATTTACTGAACCACTTCAGGCGGGGCAAGATGTAGGCAAATTGCAGCTAGCTTTACGATCGGCTGGCATCAAGGTAGAAAAGGCCGATATGATTTTTGGTGAAAGTACTAAGGTGGCTGTGCAGCAGTATCAGGCCAAAATGGGTATGGTAGCTGATGGGGTGGCTGGCAAAGCTACCCTGCTGGCTCTGAATGCTGTACCTGACCAAGTAATTAATGCCTAAACGTCTGACCCCCCAACAAACTGCTGACCGTGAAAGTTTTGTGTTGGAGAAAGTGAGAGCCAATTTGAGCCGGACTCAGATTCAGGCTTTAATTTGTGCGGAATTTGGGGTGACAGAGCGGAATGCTGGCCGGATTTATAACATGGCGATCGATGGGATTGTGCAACGAGACCCTGGTGAGCAGCGCCGTAACCGGGCAATGATGCTGGAAATGCTCTACTTCCAGGCTAGTAGCTCTCAGGCTGATATCGCGGCGCTGCAAGCCTTGATTACTACTGCTCGGTTACAACCAGAGGTGAAGCCTAATGCGATCGCACAAATGATTGGGGAAAAGAGCAGAGTGCGCGCGCAGTTGATTAAAACTCTTTCGGATATCTCGCGGATTTATGGCTTATATACTGACATGCCGTTGCTGCAAGCTATTAGTGTGCTGGCCAATAGTGAAATGTTGCCACCGGAATTAGCTGGTCGGATGTTAGTGGCGATCGAGGATATCTCTAGTTCGATTGAAAAGTCTTTACACCAGCCAAGTCAGCCAGAGCAAACCACGGATTGATAGAATAGAAACAGCCCTAACGGTCAAGGTTAGGGCTGTCTCGCAAAGAAAATCTTACTCAATTACAGAATAACATTATGACCAACGAAGAATTAATTGCTTTAATTGCCAGAAATGCTGAAGCGATCGCCAGACTAGAGGCTAACTCTGAAAGCCAAGCTAGAGCGGCTGCTATCCAAGCCCAAGGATTGGCCAGTCTGCAAGCCAGCGCTGAAAGCCAAGCCAGAACGATGGAATTGATGCGGGAAGGCATGACTTACAACACTGAAGTGGTAGCCAATGCCTTAGAGATTTCTGCTATTTCTCAGCGAACGGCAGCAGCAGCCCAAGAGTCAGCGGCAGCAGCCTTTGAGCTATCGGCCAGCACAGCTAGGGCGATCGATCGCTCTGAGCAGAATATTACTCGGCTAGAACAGATGCTTGACATTATTATTAAAGATAACCAAGCTGACCGGGCTAGAATCACTCGGCTTGAAGATTAAAGTACTATTGCTTCCTTGTATTTGGAGGCTTCTTCCAAATCGTGAGCGGCGCGTCTAAACCTTTTCCATCATCCTCTGGGCAATTATGAGGTTCAACTGTGATAATTGCTCTTTGGGCATAGCGGCTAGAGCCTCTAAAATCGCTTCATACGACCTATTTTGCACTTCTTCATGATTGACAGTTCCTTCTAAAACTTGCCAAAACTCTGAAGTAGACTTAAATCCTAAGAACCTGGCGATCGTTTGCTGCCGACCTGAATCGGGCATGGATTTTCCTTGCTCCCACGCTTGATAGGCACCCTTCGTAACGCCTAACCTTTCAGCAGCGATCGCCTGACTGATTTTTAACTTTTTGCGCTCAGCTGCCAATAAGTCACCTAGTATTTTTCTTTGCTCACGGCTAGAAGTTTCAAGCATAGCTAACGGTTAGTGCTTCGCGTATTGTGAGGCTCACTCACAATCTGTGAGCGGCGCGTGATTATATACCACTGTACGTCCAATCATAACATGCCCCAAAGTATCGTCAACTAACGCTTTCAGCTATATTGCCTGACTAGTTAACTGTGCCATAAATACAAACTATTTGACACAGTTGACTATCTCAAATATACTGCTATCAGTACAGTCGGCAGGTGAAAATATGGCCAGAATTAAGGAAAAAATGACGATATCAATGAACCCTGAAGTGCGGACTTTGATTAAAACGGCAGCTGTTGAACTCAGGACTACTTCTAGTGCATTGATATCAGGATGGGCGATCGCTGCGCTTGGATCAGGGGCGAATGATCAGCCGAAATCTTTATCTTCCAAAAGGAAAAAAATTGGTATAGTCAGCAGTACTGATATCCTTACAGAATAAGCTTAGCTAACACGATAATCTTTCTATTATGACAAGTACAAAATTATTACCGACTAGATCTGAGGTCAAATCAGCGATCGAGTCTACTGTTTCTACTTCATTTACAGAGGAGACTCTGCCACAAACAGACACGCTGTTGGTCAATCTGATCATGATTAAAGCGGATTTAATCCATCCGCATCCGCTCAATCCCAGACCTTGGAGCGATATCTATCAATGCCATGTGCATGATGAGAAAGTTGAAGAATTGATCGCCTCGATCCAGGCTAGTGACTTTGACTTGCTGGAGCCAGTACAGGTGAGGCAGATCGGATCTATTTATCAGATAGTCGCTGGTCATCACCGTTATTGCGCCTTGGTGGCTCTCAACCGAAAAAAGATACCTTGTGTACTGATAGCGGTAGCTGATGATGTAGAAGCGGCGATTAGGCTGGTAACGCGGCAAGGACGGAGCATTGACCCTTGGGAGTTGGCTAAACATGCCTATGATTTGTGTTGTGAACAGGAGATGTGTAGCCAGACTGACTACAGTAAAAAAACTGGGTACCAGGCGACGGTAGTTAGTAAGTGGGTGCGCGCGGAACGAGTGCGGCAAACGTTGGATATTCGGGGCCTGTCGGTGACGGCTTGCGCGATTATTGCCCGTGCCCCGGAAAATCGGTGGCGTGACATTGCTGACCGGGCGATCGAGTTTAAGCTTTGTACTCGTGAAATTGATGCTCTGGTGGTGGAAGCACAGGGTAAAACTCCAGATATTTCTATTTCTCAGCCGGAAGTTTTATCTCCGGTGGTCACTGGTTTGGAAAAATCAGTAGATTTGGATCAGCATCTGGTTGTTAGAAAAAGCATTCCTGCTAATACTACTGAGGAAGAAGAATCAGATTTATTTGAGGTACGGTCTAATTTAAGCCGGGTTAATGTTATTTCTTTGACCCTGCTACGTTATCTGAGTGAAAAACAATGTGCGATCGGTTTTGGTCAGCTGCATTTGGAATGGTCTTTTTGTAACTCTTCTGATTGGTGGGATGTTTCGGATAGCAGCTTGAAGCAACTATTGGGCACTATGATTCGGAATGATTTGTTGTCTAAGCTTGAGGGGGACTTAGAACCCCTTTATGCGATTACTGCTGGTGGCTGCCAATTAGTAACTGACTTTTTGGCGATCGACCAAAACATCTTACAGCGGAAGTGGCAAAAATGAGTTTTGTGGCTAGTGACTTGGAACTAACCGTGCAGCGATTGGTACAGCGAGTTTCAGCGTTGGAATCTCGAATATCTCGGCCAGTTTTATCACAGTGGCTATCTCCAGATGCAGCGGCTAGGGCTAGCGAGGGGCGATATAGTGCTTACTTAATTCGGACGCGGATTGATATGGCGATCGACTCTCCTAGTAGTACTCGGTTAACTACGGGAGTGCATTACAGCAAAGTGCGGCGCGTTGACGGTCGTTCTAGCTATCAAGTTTGCTGGCCACTGTTTGATCATGTTTTGCAGCAGGAGGCAAGCAATTAGAGTTATCTAGCTTTTGCTGAATGGCATCACGTAGCCATTCAGCGCGGCTTTGGCCTACTTCTTTGGCAGATGTTGAGATTGCATTGCTCATACTTTTTGTGCAGTGCATGGTGATACTGGAGTCCAAAATCTTAGGATTATTATGTTTGGGTGGCCAGTTATTTTCTGCTAATTTAGGCATAGATATTCTCTCTGAAAGTAGCACCGCAATTGGTACAGAACATTCTATTTCTTGATTCTTGCGGCCAGACAGATTGTTTTTTGCAATTGAGGCAATGGAGCGCGTTACTCTTTTTTCCCTCCTTGGTGCGGCCATCTGTTTTGGCCTTAGCTGATACGCCTTTAACTGGGAGTGGCAAAGATTGGATAGTTGCGATTGTATTCAATACCTCAGATCGCACTAGCCAGCTAATACTCTGGCCAAAATCATCTTTCATTTGGTGTAACTTATCGTATTGCTTGGCCTCCATCCTCACACCATAGATTTGATATTCGATGATGGAATTTAGGGGTAAAGCCTTACCCCGTAATAATAGACTGTCAATGCACTGACGAATGAAAGTGGCATGACCAATATTTAGGCGCTGAGCATGAACTAGAATCTTGTCCCATTCGACTACTGAGAACCGGACATTGACTTGTTTTCGGAACTTTTTCATAGATAGCTTTTTTGTGGCTTTGGCTATCATATAGGGGGTTCGTTATCTTAGTCTTTGGATGGACATTTTTTTCCTGCTCGTTTTTTGATCATGCCTCTTACTTCAATGGTGTCTGACACATAGCGATCGTTATATTCTTTGTCAGTTATTTCATTATGTTTAAGTTGGTTAGCCTGAATCATGCGGGGGATTTTTAAAAGAGTATTTACGTTAGAAGTGATATCGGCTTCAACTTCTGCCAGTGTCTTGGTTTTGTAAGTGAGACAATACTGTTTGACAGAGTGATTGACCTCGCTAGTGAGCAGCAATGAATTGGTTTTTAAATAAATCACTGGAGTGAGGGCGATCATTAGGGCAGTGAGCATACATCTTTTTTCGACACATCAATAATTTATTCAAAATTATTGAGCCTGATCAGGATGAATTAGCTTACCGCCGATTAACTGTAGTACCAGCTGATATTACCCGACCTTTGATAAACACTCGACCATAGGCGATCGGAATGGCTTCGCCGTCGGTGATGGTACCAGCCGCGTTGATGCTAGTACTTTGGGTATTACCGTTATCGCTTTTGCCTTTAGATAATAATTGGGAGACCCCAGATAAAAGTAAGGCAGCGCCGATCGAACTGCCTGTAATTACGCCACTGCCTAGTAAGCCGATCGAGAAGGGGACAAAGGCGGTAAATACGAGCAAGGCTACTCCAGCGATAATTTTTCCAACACCACCGGAACCTACTGCAATGGGAGCAATGACCATAAATATTGGGGCGGGGGCGATCGCTAGTTCGTTAGCATCACAATCTAGTTCGTCTAACAAGACTTGGTAGCTAATGCCTCTACTTTCTGAACCAATTAGATATGGTCTAAAGCCTTGGAAGTTGGCAGCTAGGGCGCTGAACACTTCTTTTGCGGAATTTACCATGAATTGATGATGGTGGCCAAAAGTATTGGCCATGTCACCGACTAAGCGCACGTTAACCAGCATATTTAAATCCTTGTTTAGTAGTTATATCCACGCGCGTGGATTTTCTAGTGGTACATGTAGTTCTTAGTTACTATTTCTAAACTTCCAAATTGAATCAGTCTGCCTACGCCCCTCATCACCATAAATGCTGCGTTCTGATAGCCGACCATAAAAATGCTGCAAGATTTCTGACCGTTCTACATTATCGACTATAGCCACATGATTGGGACTGATAGCACCTGCTGGAGAATTCCACCGGATGGTCATCAGGACTAAATCACCGCGTTCGATGGCTGTATCTGGGGGATGGCGATCGAAGCTGATGGGTAGCATTTGACGGTAAATGTCCCAGCCAGCAGTATCCCAATCAAAAACACCATCAGCATTTTTGAGAGACCTGGGATGGTCGGTTAATTTGATGCCTAACTCTAACTGATACCAATCTTGGGCTAAAGTCCAGCAATCTGCTGCCCAGTAGATAAACTCTCTACCGAGTAGGGGCGCAATTGTATTGGGGTCATAGTAGTACTCTTTCCCGGTTGGCAAACTAAATACGTATAGTGGTACGTTGAGTTGCTTGCAGGTTTGGATATCAGCGAAGGATAGGTCGCTATCGTTGGTGTGAGAGTGCCAGATAAAATCAGCTTTTTCGACTCTTGCCCATACCTGGGGATCAATCACAAAATCGTCTTCGGGATTGGGGGCGAGGTTTTGGGCAACGATGATTTCACCCTCGGTAACAATGCCACAGGATTCTTGAGGATATTTCTTCACGCATATCTCTTGAATCTGGGCAATAGTGTTTGGGTCTAAGCCGTTTTGCTGCTGCATTGAGTTAGTAGTTATGGTATTTAATCACATAACTATAAATAAAAAGAGGCTAATGCACCTCCTTAGTTAATGTTCTTAATTGAATAGTCTGATAGCCCAGAGAGCTTCCGCTTCCGAGACCGAGACCGAGACAAAAAAACACCCAAAAAAGTAACAAAAGCCAACACGATAATCTCTCTCTAGGCTATCAGACTATTTGAAACTCGGACATCGGCTATAGGGCTTAGCTCTCTTCTTAATCGGAGAAGATCATGACCTACTCATCTACCTGGCAACCAGCCCACACTATTAAAGCTTATCCAGAATTGCAGGGATATTTTAACCGGGGCGAAAACCATTTACTAGCCTATCTACATAATTGGACTGCTCAGCTCATTCGTAAAGGAAAGAGTCAGAACCCGGAATGGGTGTTTTTGACTCAGCAGCAAATTGCCGAGGCGATCGACTACTCGATTTCTTCGGTGAAGAGATTTGTGCGGCAAGTGAATCAGAAAATTGAAGGGGCAATTCAGGTGCGATCGCGG
>JAGVCD010000314.1 GCA_020059425.1 Chamaesiphon sp.
ACGGAACTGAGAATAACATTTCAAGACAGGTTTGTGAGAAGCTAGAACCCTCGGCTTCTCGTGGAAGACTTGCCACCGGCCATTCTTCTCACAAACGGTCGTCTTCGAGAATGAAGCAAGTAAAAACTATCCAAACTGATAATTAGGGATGCTTCCTTCTCGATAACTATTCTCAAAACAGCCTTCTCATTTTCATGTGTCTAATACAAGTTTTGAGAACTTGTGCTGATCAAAGTTTATGTTAGGATATTTTTATCCCACCATTTAGTAGGATTTAGTTATGAGTGCGAAGGTAAGCATCACACTAGATGAAGAAGTTTTGGAGTTCGTGGATCGATCGAGCCAAAATCGCAGTCAATTTATTAATGAAATATTGTCTCAAGCAAAAAAGAGGCAGGGCTTGAAAGAATTAGAAGATGCCTACACCGAATTAGCCAATGATCCTGAATATCAAGCCGAGATTAAGTTGTGGGATGTAACTGTGGGAGATGGCCTCGATGCCGAGGGGTGATTTACGGTACAAAAGAGGGGAGATCTGGTGGGTAAATTTAGACCCGACAGTGGGCAACGAAACAGCTAAAAGACGACCCTGTGTAATTCTTCAGAATGATGTGGGCAACGCTCGATCGAACACCACGATGGTGGCTCCTTTATTGAGGGGTTTAAAAAATTATCCCTTTGTGGTTAACGTTGAAGCGACTGTGGATAATGGGCTAGACGAAAATAGAGAAATTCACCTCGAACAAATGAGAGTTGTTGATCAGCAACGAATCGACAACCAGTTAGGGACGTTGGAGGATAAGTACTGGCCAGACATAGAGACGGCTGTCGGGATAGTCCTGGGTTTTAATGAGATTTTTGAATAATCTTTGGCATGATATTCTCGGTTTAGTCCATCTGAGATTGATTTCGAGAATTTATGCTGATTGGTTATGCACGGGTTTCTACTCAAGACCAGAGCTTGGAATTACAGCAAAATGCGTTGCTGGAAGCTGGGTGTAAAAAAATCTTTGATGACAAACTAAGTGGCAGCAGGTCAGAGCGTCCGGGTTTGGCTAAGGCTCTAGAAATGCTGCGAGAAGATGACACTTTGGTAGTGTGGAAGCTCGATCGATTGGGGCGCAGTGTGCGACAGATCGTGAATTTGGTGGAGGAATTGAAAGAAATGGGAGTGAATTTTAAGAGTTTGACGGATTCGATCGATACTAGTAGTCCTTCTGGGCGGTTCTTTTTTCATGTGATGGCCAGTCTGGCAGAAATGGAACGAGATCTAACCATCGAAAGAACCCGCGCTGGATTAGAAGCCGCACGGCAGCTGGGGCGAGTGGGTGGACGGAAGCGGAAGATGACGGATAGTAAGCTGGAATCGGCGCGGAAGCTGCTGGCTAGTGGGGTTGCACCTAGAGATGTAGCCAAGAATTTGGGGGTGTCGATTCCGACTCTGTATCGTTGGCTCCCAGCTTCTGCTGGGAATTTGACTTGAGAATCATGTAATATTATTAAAGGCTAATAGCTTAATGGTATTAAATGATTTGACATTAATAAAAGGTTAACGAAGCTGATAAGCTGGCCTACAGTGTTTCTGAAGCTTTGTTGAGTATGAGTATTCCTTCCAAATGGCGGATTTTTGCCTTAACCTTACCGCTGACAATTCTGTTTGGGTTGGCAAAAATGCTCTTTCATCATCAGGGCTGGGAGCTGTGGACATTTAATGCGCTGACGAGTTCTTTGTTTGGGGCAGCGACTTTCATTATTGCCTTTCAGCTGAATGGGACACTGAGTGACTATCGATCGAGTGACAGTCTCTTGACTCAGTTTTGCGCATCGATCGAATCAATTCAAGACAGTAATTTGTTCACAGCGAAGATCCATCCAGATTACAACCCACAGCCATTGCGTAAATCTTTAATATCGTTGACTCAAGATTTACGGGATGCTCTACAAGCAGAGCAGACACTTCAGCCACTACTGATCAAAGTAACGGATTTACATCTTTTGTTTGCCGATTTAGAGAAGCACACGCCCAATATGAGTTTGATGCAGGCTGAACAGGGCAAAATTCGGGGTATTTTGCTGCAAATTAAGGGAGTGCGAGATTCAAATTTTATTCAGCCTGCTTATGCAATTTTGGAGTTATTCACGATCGCCTCTACCATTGCCTTATTACTTATTGGTAGCGAAGAAATCACTGAAAGTATTGTTGTGTCTTGTCTGTTGTTTGTAGTCTTCTTGTATTTGCTATTGCTGATTAAGGATTTGGATAACCCGTTTCAGTATGGCGGTTTTTCTAGCGTAGATTCTTCTTTAATAGTGCTGGATGAATCGATCGATCGGTTGAGCAAACAAGAAAAAACTACTGCTCCATAAGCCTCGCTGTTTATTAAGGAACTGGCTCTAGCTTAGATTTTCGCTTACTAGCAATAGCTGTTACATTTTCCTTTTCGTTCATAGTTTCTTCCCAGCGTTTGACTGAACCCTTCCACATAAAGTTTGGATTAAAGCGATAATGCCACTGTCGGGCATCGGCATTGCTACGAACTTTCTGGATAATATCGACCCCAACCAATTTCTTGATCGATTTACTCAGGTTAGGTTTCTTCATTTTCAGCTCTTCACAGAGCATATCAAGACTCACTTCAATATGGTTTTCCCAACCAGCATGATGCATCATTGCAAACATTACGCGGTAATCTACCCCCGTTAACTCTAGGTCACAGGAAATAAGATAGCGAGTTAAATCGTTGAATAAAAAGTGAAATTCCATTCCGTTGGGAAAAGGTTTTTTACGAGCTACCCCAATCGTAGTGTATGACTGGCCTGTACTGGGGTCGATGAGCTTCATATGATAGACGCAAATTTTCTTATCGTACAGCATAACATTATTATGACCAGAGATAAGAATAGATTCGCTAGATCCCGCTCTGAGTAAAGGATACAAGAAATTGCATTATATGACTATGAAAGAACAACCATCTATAGCCTGTATTCTTTCATAGTAAACGGTTTCAAGGATTTCGATGCCTCGATAATGCCTTTTCTGTTATGCACCGAAATTATTTAAATAGCTTGGCTTTTATAGATTTTAGCCAAATCATTTCACGGTGCTGAGTTGCCGCCAGTCTTGTCTCGACCTGCTTTAACGGATGGTGAGCCGGAGCGATACGACCGAAACGAAACGATGCAACATCTATAGACGCTCCAGGCTGCACAATCCTAGCAGGTCGGACAAGACCAAGCCCTACGGGTGGCTAGATGAGCCTCCGCTCTCGCCCTC
>JAGVCD010000352.1 GCA_020059425.1 Chamaesiphon sp.
ATACATGCATGTATTAGTTTAATACTATTTTTGCGACTGCAGCTTTTGATCAAGACGTTGTTCCGCGCTAAGCCTCTCCAGCACATAATCATCTAAATCTACGAAGCTCATTTTCGCAACCAAGGTGGGGTGTACAGCTAAAATTTGCTGATACATAGACTGGGCAACCTGCCGATAGGTAGGATGACCCTGCCGGGCACTACGCAATTCAATCAGGTGATAGGCTTCCCGCAGATTGAGCTTGATCCGCCAACGGGTGCGGTAAGCAAAGGGGACCAGGTATTGAGAGGCCACTGGTAAATCCTGAGCAATTATTTCGGTGGCCTGAGCACTTTGCTCCAATGCCTGACAGTAGGCTGTCGCCAAGCCGGATTCAGCTAGTTCTGGGGGCACAATGTAGCCGTGGCGAACAGTGTAACGTTGCCGTTCTTGAGTCATGATCCGATGGCGATGTAGATCACGGTAAGCTCCCAGGTCAGCCAAAATATCGAAGGTATAATAGGTTTCCTCTAGGGCGCGGCCAGGACGATGGAAGCGTGACCCGCGATCGCCAATATAAGCACTAATAATTTCTAGTTTTTGAGCTACAGATAAAGTCTGAACTTGCTCCTGAACTTGGGCATAATTCAGATCACTATGGGGATAGAGAATGGCGGCAATCACTTTACTCTCAGCCTCTGGGTCATACTCAATGAGTTCGACGGTCTGAGTATCTGTCAGAGCCACCTGCCCAATCAATTCTTGGGTGATCTGTTGTGTTTGGTGCAGGTTTTTAGATAAATACCCGGCATATTGTTGACCGCGATCACTATAGGCTCGTTTAACAAAAGAGGGAATGGTTTGCTGGAGTTCTTGATTCATGGCCACGCTCAACTCCCGCACTTCGGGATGGTCGGAGGCTGATAACTTTACCAATAAGTATTCAAAGGCACGGCCATTGCCAAACAGACCCACATTAGTCAAAGTAGCCATGGGCAGTAAGCCGCGCAGCAAGTCGAAGGTTTTGGCACGAGTGGCCCCGAGGTAAGCCCGTTCGGAAGTATTTTCATCGCGCGGGGTGGCGGTTTGCACCCAGCGGAGTAAAGGTTCTACCAGGTTGCTGTAAGTGTCAAAAAGATGGTCGAGAGTGGTTTCGTAGAGAGCGGCATGAGGCGAAGCCATAATTTCTGGCTCGCGGTAATAGCGATACCGCCCATTGATTTTTTTATTAAAAGGCAAATATCTAGTAGATTTTTCGAGGGGTGACAAACCTAACCTACTATCTTCTAGGGCTTTGGCAGCAATGTTACTAATGTTTTCACAAGCCAAGTGGGCTCCACCCAGTTCAGCCACTGAATCATCACCGTAACCAATAAGCACCCGATCGTAAAAGGCTTCGGCTTTGGTGGTGGCCACTGATTGGTCGGCATATTCGATGGGGTGAGAGCCAATCAAGCTATCAAATCCTGATTCTGGGGCAGTAATAAATTCTGATAACAGAATTTGGCGTAGGCTCTTTTCGCTACGGCTGTAGCGCGAAAATAAAGCACCTTTGACCACTTCTGGCAGATTTCGTAGTCCAAAAACAGCTTTGTCTAAGTTAGTGATAAAGGGTTGTAGCAAGGACTGTTCAGAGTCGGTGAATGATTCTTCGGAAAAGTTATTGAGCATAAACTGTTCCCGTGGAGCCAAAACCGCCACTGCCTCGATCGGATTCGTCTAGTTCCGTGACTTCGGTAAATTCGCCAAAAACAACACTGGCCACTACCATTTGCGCAATTTTATCGCCGGGTTGGATCTCAAAAGGGGCAGAGCCGTGGTTAATTAAAATCACTTTAATTTCGCCCCGATAGCCAGCATCGATCGTACCGGGAGCATTGAGGACGGTGATACCTTTTTTGAAGGCGAGGCCACTGCGCGGTCGGATTTGCAGCTCAAAGCCGATCGGTATCTCGACAGATAAACCAGTGGGCACAGCTAACCATTGTTGAGGTGCAATGGTACAGGCGATCACCGCAGTGAGATCAGCGCCCGAGTCACCCGGATGTTCGTACCTGGGCAGCTGCGCGGTGGGTACTAATCGCTTAATTTTGACGGGCAAGTGGCTGAGGGAAGTCATTGGGTTTATCAAAATATCCAAGCTTCATATCATACCAGCGTTCAGCCTTGTGAGAAGATAGAATCTATCCCAGCCACCAGCCTTGAGTGCAGGGCAAGCGCAACCATTAGAGCACTAAAATCGTGAACGAAATCCATGTCCGCCCTTCGTGGGATGAATATTTTATGATGATTGCCAAGTTGTCGGCAGTCCGATCGACTTGCTTGGCATTTCCGGTGGGCGCAGTAATTGTCAAGGATCGACAAATTTTGGCGACTGGTTACAATGGTTCACCGCCTGGTTCGCCCCACTGCACTGCACAGGGCTTTTGTTATGAAGGCTTGCAAAAATGCACTGATAATAATTTGCCTTCCAGGTCGATTCATGCCGAGGCCAATGCGATCGCCCAAGCAGCCAAACATGGCATCAGGACAGACGGAGCAGCCATCTACGTTACTTTAGAGCCGTGTCTAGCTTGCCTGAAACTAATTATTTCGGCAGGGATTAAGGAAATTTTCTACGAGACAGAATTTAATAGTGGCGATCGAGCAACTGTCCGGGATTTTTTCTTAGGAGATGGTTTGGTGAAGATGCGATCGATTCAGGTATCGACGGCAGCGGCAATGCAAGCCACCGAATTTTTGATGAATCCCATCTCACTTCCTAAGTTGGTTTAGAGCCAACATTGCTTAGATTGAAAACGGTTTATGAAGATTACGAGGAGGTGATTGCTTAGGCATACCCCGTTAACTAGATGATTCCTTCGGTGGTACGCAGATTATTTCGTTTTTCGAGAATTTCGCGATGTAGTGAGAAGGTGCTTGAGAATTGATGGAATTATTTTTCTATTAACGTAGTTGAGATGAATTAAACATAAGATGCTTTGTAGAGCTTAACCTTTTCACAGTATAGCTTTAAGCCTGTTTTTATATTAAAGGCAATTGGACTGACCTACTTATGGGATGAGATTTCATATTCATCCTGGCAATGATGATTTTATGATCAACGCATGAATTCGATGATTTGATCGATCGGGTAAGCACTTGCATTTCCTAAATGGCCTAGTTTTAGAACAGTCATGCGGCAGTTACCATTCAAAAATTGAGCAAGATCTACTAAGGACAATCGGTAGAGAGTCGGAGTAACCTATCGATATAACCAGTTTCTTTGTGGCTATTAAATTTCCAAAATCTACCCTCTACTGTTTCTGCTCCCATTACCCTCCAATCATTCTCCTAATTCTCCAAACATGCTGAAACAAATATATAAATCGACTAGAACGATTTCGATGACAATGCTTGTTGTGATCGGATTGCTGCCGATTTTTTGTCTGAGAGTTATGGCTAACGATAATAACTCTGCTCAAAAACTAACAACAGTTTCAGCTTATCCCCCAACATCCGCCTTCAAAATTTCCCAAGCCGTTGATTCACCCCTCCAACAACGGCTAGAACAACAGCGCGAAGCTGAAAGAGTACTCAAGGATGGTGAACGCCTGCGGCAGAATATCAGAAACAATAATGGTTTTAGTGATCGCGAGCTAGAAAATCGGGTGGGTGATCAGATCAACAAGGTACGAGAATCTGGTACTGATCCGCAGAAAGTGCGGGAGGCTGATACCGAACTAAATCGTCTACGCGAAAGAAATAATCGCGATCGTTATTACAATCCCTTCTATTCTCCTTATTACAGCAGTCCTACCCCACTTTTTGCACCGAGTTTTAGCGATCGTTACTCACCTGAGAATCAGAATGAGACAAGTGGTATAGATAATGGCATAGGCCAAAAAGCTAATTTCCAAATATTGGGATCTACGGGATTCAAAGATGGTCAAATATCCCCCGGTTTGGGAATTAGATACAACAATATTGGTCTAGAGATTGCCGGAATTTTCAATGAAGACAGTTTGCCGGGGTCACTGAACAATTTTTCCCTGCCCAGCAATTTTCTGTTTAACGATTTGGGTGTCAAAAAAGTTAGTCCGCAGGTGGGTGGTGATTTCTTAGGGTTTGTTGATGTTAGCCCCACTGTGTCAATTTATGGCAGTCTGGGTCTTTATTTCCAAAATCTAGCCCAGATCGCCCAGTCTCAGGCCACTAACGAGCTGTACAAACAGACCGATGTTACCAACGTCGCTGGAGCGGTGGGCGCAGGGGTGAATTACAACCCTAGCGACAACGTTAGCTTAGGGTTGGGCTACCATTCTCTGCGCGGCGTGACGGCCCGGTTTGGAATCAAGTTTTAGGATGGTCTAAAATCAGTGACATTTCGTCTGTGGTTAAGGGCTCTAGCTGCCAATTAATGTCCCAGCAATCTGTTGCCGCTTGCGCTAGAGTACTAACGATCGCCTCCCGCTCATATTCTCTTAATGATGGGGGCATAATTGGTGCTTTGGCGCCAAACACCAGCTCAAACAACTCGGCATCAGGCTGTAAGCGCATCGAGCCGTGCTGTAAAACCGCTCCATCTCTAATTAATTGAGCACTACCAATCAACTTGTAACCATTTGCTAAAACTAGATCCGCTCCGGTGGCTGTGGCAAAA
This sequence comes from Chamaesiphon sp., assembly GCA_020059425.1. The sequence continues at coordinate 4,622 of JAGVCD010000352.1, forward strand.
CAGTCTGGCTGGTCGCGATATTCCTTGCCCCGATCGCCATAGCTTAAATCTAGCCCCAGCCGTTGCCAACCGAGGATTAAAAACTCACAAAGCTGTTGGTAAATGGCCAGTCGCTTGCCCTGACCGCTGGTAATAATGCTGTAGGTTACATCGCCTTGATGCAAAACTGCCCTACCACCCGTAGGTCGCCGGACTAGATCGATCGACTCTCCCTGCCAACTTAAACTTTCCCAATCCACCGGATAACGGCGCTGATGATAACCTAAAGAAATAGCCACTGGTGACCAATCATAAAACCGCAGCGTCGGCGGCATCCGACCCGCCACGTATTCTTGCAGCAACCAGCTGTCGATTTTCATTTGCACATCACCGGGGGCAGACAGATAGGGAATTAGTCTTCCTGTAGCCTGCGGTGTTATATTGTGACTGTTGATGTTTATCATAAATTAATCATGCTTCGCAGTTGGCCGCGCCCACCCGATCGCCAAGATCTGGAATACCGTAAAGTAGATGATCGCATGAACTTTGCGGTACATGTGTTGAGTTTTTCCGCTGTCAATTCTACTCTGTGGTTCCTCAAGATTCTGCTCCAAGCGGATTGGGACTGGCCAATCAAGATAACTGGAGCCTGGGGAGCGATGATTTTGCTTCATGCCCTCTATGTTTTTGTAATTGCAGATTATTCGGAGAAATCTAATGGCTAATAGTAGCGAACAAATCGAAGAGCTAGCCAGTGAAATTGGTGACAAAATTTATATTGATGTGGCTAAATGGCATCTTTATTTGAAAGAAGCCAAACTGCACACTGTTGTAGCCGAAAAAGCTTATCCAGTTGTATCAGCAGGTAATATCACTGGCGACAAAATAAACGAAATCTTGGCGCAGGTGATTGTACCCCTCGGTGGTGGTCGTAAGGAACTACCTTTAGCGGAGTTGCTGCCAGTCGCCTGTCAGGCTAGCTTGCTAGATATTTTGCAGGAATTTGCGCGGAACTTGTAAGGACATGATCGATTTAGTAGATCTCAAAAGAGACATCGGCACGTTAGGCGATCGCTTGGGTAAAACTCAAGACTATCTTTGACCTGCCCAACTTAACTGCCAAAATCCAAGACCTAGAGCAAGTTGCCGCTCAGGCCAATTTTTGGGATAACCGAGAAACTGCTCAGACTACTTTGCAACAGTTGGATGATCTAAAATCTAATTTGCAACAATTGCAAAGTTGGCAAAGTAGCCTGGCCGATACAGCGGCGGCCTTAGAAATGCTGGAGTTGGAAGCCGATGGGGCATTGTTTACCGAAGCCCAGCAAAATTTGCAAACCCTAAAAGTAGAACTCGATCGCTGGGAATTAGAACGACTATTGTCGGGGATTTATGACTCTAAAGGCGCAGTACTAACCATCAATGCTGGGGCTGGGGGCACCGATGCTCAGGATTGGGC
>JAGVCD010000399.1 GCA_020059425.1 Chamaesiphon sp.
GGTTAGTCTTTTTGACCACATGAGCAGCAGTCAATACCGTGTAGGTATTACCATTACGATTAATGATTGCGCCAGAACCCTGTACACCGGGGGTAGTAATCGATACTGTGACCGCCTTGGCGATTTTGGCTACGTCCGTAGATGAGATCGCTGCTGCTGGCAAAGTGATGACAAGAGGAGCCACAATTCCCAAAAGAGCTGGCCAAGTTTTCATAAGAATCGCTGATTTTATTTTTCTTGACGGATAGATAGACTATTATGTTTCACTGGTTTTTATTGTTTGATTGACGCTGGAATAGGACGCGGTGTTACAATCTGGCAAATAGCGATCGATCGAGTCTGTAAGGCTATCTCTGGTTCTTGACCCTGCTTCAGGGAGAGTTCCAGCAGTAACAGTTCTGGCAATATCTGCCGCAGTTGCCCCACCGAAATTTTCTGTAAATCTTGACGCAAAAAGTAAAGCCGCTTGGGGTTGCCGATTTCGGCTTCCTTGGCAATTTCTTCGTCAGGGGCACCAGCCTCCGTAAGTATTTTAACCCATAGCCAAGTACGAAACTGCCCCACCAAAGTAGCCACAATTTTCAGAGCTGGTTCATTTCGTTGGATTAGGGCGTGAATCAAACTTAAGCTACTACCTAGATCGCCCTGGCGGAGGGCATTAGCTAATTGCAAGCTGTTCTGGGTAGTAGCCATCACTAAGCTACTCACTTCAGTGGCGGTGATTGGTGCTGGCCGATCGAGAGCGAATAAACTCAGCTTGGTAAGTTCGGTGTGCAGTTGCCGGGTATTATTGCCGATCGATGCTGCTAGTAGTTCGATCGCTTCCTTGGTGAGATTGACTCCCAGCTTGTGGGCGAGCTGCTTCACCTGTTGGCCAATCTCGGCTGTTTTCCAGGGTGGAAGCAGCGCAAACTCCCGCACAGTAGCCTGTTTTTGGATAAATTTACTGGCTTTGAGCCGACCATCGGGCTTGTTGATACTACTTAAAAGCAAGGTGGTGGTGGCGGGAATATCGGGTAAGGTGCGCTCTAGTTCGGCCAAAATGCTCTCGCTGCATTGGCTTACCACATGGGTGTTAACCAGCCAGATCAACCGCTGGCCGCTGCCAAAGGGCGGGGTCATGGCTTGGTTGAGGGCTTGAATCGTACCCGCTGGTTGGTCGCCAGCAATTTTTTCGTAATTGAAGCTTGCCCAGGCGGCATCTACGGTGTTTTTTTGGAGTTCGATCGCTGCTTGGTTCAGTGCGAATTCGTCATCTCCCCAGTACAGCAAAATTGGCATAGTAGTAAATAAATTCAGGAAAACGACTGTGCAATCAATATGGTTGCCTAAGATTTGACGGATATTTCCGTTTCTACCTCGATCGGAACTTGAACTGTGGCGATCGATGTGTAGATCGGTATATTTGTATCTATTGCTTCAAAACTGACTACTAATGCATAGGGAACAGTGGCGTTGGGATCGTTGTTCCAGCCTTCATGTCCAACGACAGCAATACAGAAGGAATGGCGCAAATCATATGCTTTAATGATTGCCCAGTCTTTCTGTAAAGTGCCTTCTTGTCGTGAGACATTCCGCGCTTGTCCCCAATTTTTTCGTTTGTTCAAAACCCAATTAAAGATGCTCTCGCTTTCTTCTACTTCTTCTGGAGCATCATACTCTTTGAGTATTCTGTCCAAAAATCGTTCTGGAACTTCACCTTTTTTGCTACAGTCCCAATCTAACCATGTCGAAAGATATTTTCTTCGAGCGCGGCGGGTGCGTCGAGGCTGGGCTTTGTAGGAGAGTGTGACTTCAATGCGAATATCCAAATCCTCTCCAGGAGATCGCAATCCATCAGGTAGATTTACTTCATAAATCTGAGCTTGACGGGCTGCAATCCGCCGTTCTCCTCTGGCAATTAGCGTAATCCGGTTATTGGAATTACCCAAGGCTCGATCGAGATTGGGAATGCCATAGCCCAGCAACCGAATGGCGCTATAGAGGTCGAAATTTGTGGTTTCCACCCAGCTAGGGAATCGGGCTGATTGCACGATTAATGCTCGATATAGTAAGCAGCTTTCATTGGGTAATTCAGCCGCCAGACAAGCGGCAATATGCGCTACTTTGGGAGCTGCGAAGGAAGTTCCAATACAATCTCTAGCTGACATTGGTCCACCACCTAATGTGGAACGAACAAGATCGGGACAGACTTCTGGGAGTGTTGTAAGGCTGGGTGGTGTGCCACCATCAGAGACGACATCGCCGCCATACTCCACTACTTCTGGTTTAATTGAATCCCAGATTCCCAAACCCGTACAGGAGAAAGAGGATGGATAATCTTGCTGCGCAATCGACGTTTTCGATAAGTCTTTAAATGTTTGCAGGGAGATAGAGCCGACAGTTAGAGCTTGAAAACTCTGCGCGGGGTTAGGGAGTCGGCAAGAATCACTGAGTAGATAATCTGGATAAAGATTGCCATTTTGCAGATGACTTTGGACTGATAATCTGGAATTATTGATACGTCCATCAGACGGAAGATTACCTGCTGCTACAATAAATAAAATGTCATGTTGCCATGATAAATTATCGATTTCGGCTGCCCATGCACTCATGTACTGAGTACGACAAGGAGTGCTGCCAGTAATCGAGTGATTGAAAATCCGTGTTTCTTTTTCAACTTTATAAAATTTGACGATATTTGAGATGAGGGATGGGGGAAATAGGGATTTTGACAAACTACAGTCTTTATCTAATACACGAGCATTTTGCAACCAGCAGACAGCTTTTTGTTGTCCACTGGTCGGAATTAGATTGGGATATAAAACCGCTCCAGCTACACGGGTGCCATGTCCACCATTTTTGAAAAGATCGGCAGTTAGTTCAGTCTCATTAGGTACCCAAGATCGAGAATCATTAGCTGCGATAGCTGGTCTCAATAATGGGTGTTGTTCTTGAATGCCGCTATCAATAACACAAACTTTAGGTGCGTTCGGATCTGGTGGTTCTAGCTCGAAAGATCTTTCGATTTCTTCTATTTGAGTTTCCGCAGCTAAATCATCACCAACATCATCGGGTAGACTGACATCAAACACATAGGGAAAGTTCAGAACTAGATCTCTCAAACCTTTGCCAGAGATGCTGATGCGACAGGAAAAGCTATCAGGTAGTTCGCTACGGGTTGTAATTTCACCGTCAATAATATCTAGCAATTCTCCCTGGTATTCACGTACAAATAGATCGAATTCATCTTCACGGTTACTTTTAATATCATCCCATTGTTGATATGTTAGATTGCGCTCATCCATCCACTTTTGAATAATGGTTAGATCCTTTTCCTGACTTCGACTTTCATTTGGTTTAGGATAATCTCGTGGTTGCGACTTCTCACCAACACAAGCAATCCCAACATCTACGATATATATTTGATCGTCTTCAATTTGACCCCATTGCGCTTGCAATTCTGGGGCGAGGATATATTCAGGTCGTTTCGTACCATCAAGAATATCCCAAATTTCTGGGACTTTGCCGCCCCCGCGTTCCTGGTTGATAAATTGCTCGATTTTTTTCTGTAAATCTGTGAATTGAGGATCGGCTGATGCGCCAATGATATATCCATCTTCTAGCTCGGCAATGACTTCAATCCCATATTTACGCAATTCTTCTGCATCAAAGGCAGTGGGATCGATCTGTAAAATTAAGGGAACAGCATCGGGCAGCTCTGGCTTTTGTGTTTTTTTTCGTTCTACTAATTTCTCCTGCCAATCTGAGATAATTCCCGAAACAGAGCCTTTTAGTTTACGACCATGTCCCCATCTGTCAACTAAATTCACTTGAGTTTTGGGTGTTTTGTCTCTAGGAAAGGTCTGGAAAAATGCTGTTCCTTCAGTGGCAAATTTGAGTTCAATGTGGGGGAATAATCTATTTGATTCGTTCATGCTTACAGGCGGATGCGGCTCAAATTTTAAGTACGAGAGATTTCTTGAATGGCGGCTTCAAGATGCTCTGGAATGACGAGTTCTTCTCGATCGAGAATCGCCCGTTTGGCAGCATCTTGAGCTACCCGTACAGCTTGAGCCGCAGAGAAGCCCTGCATCTTGGCGACGACCCCGTGCCAATCGATCGTGCCTTTTTCCATCGTCAGCAAAGTTTGTTTTAGTAACGCCTCCAATTCTTTTGCTGTTGGCTTAGGAACTTCGATAGCATCATCGAACCTTCTCCACACAGCCATATCTAGAGATTTATCGAGGTTAGTAGCAGCAACAAGTAAGCCAGAAGATGTGTTGTATTCGTCCAAAATTTGGAGGAAAGTATTCACCACCCGCTTCATCTCGCCAACCTCATTATTATCTTCGCGAGATTTAGCCAGAGAGTCGCATTCATCGAGAAATAGCAGACAAGGGTTCTTACTAGCCACCTCAAAGATTTCTCGCAGATTAGTAGCAGTTTCTCCCAAATAAGAAGATACCATCGTGTCAAAGCGCACCTTAAGCAGTGGCAAGCCAGTATTCCAAGCTAGCCGCTCAGCACTCATTGTTTTTCCGCAACCAGGTAGTCCATACAGCAAAATCTTCTGCTTATAACTAAAGCCATGATGCGCTAGTCGATCGCGGGCTGCATATTCGCGCTCAATTCGCTGAAAGCGTTGTTCAACTTCTGCTGAAAGAATAGTATGGTGCCTAAGTTTATCGCGGGGAATTTCCGTTACGAGAGGAAGTTGCGACCTTTTGCTATTCGGAAGTTCAGTTAAAGATTGTAGTTTGCTTACCGAAGCAATGGCACTTGTACTACTTTTGTTGTCACTGCCAGCCGCCGAACTTTTAGATTTAGATTTGGTAATACTTTCTAGCTGTTCAGCAAGAATAGTATGTCCTTTTTTTCGCTCTTCTTGGACTATTGTACTCAAAAGCTTACCTACCGCCACTTCATCATCAGTGGCGATTGCTCTAAATACTCTTTTAAGCAGATCGGCTTTCACAAGGCAGAAATTAGAATTGACATTGCTTTGTACTATCTTAGCTAAATAGTGCCCTCTGAATTTTATAAAGCAACAAAACAATAAAGGTGCGCCGCAGCACACCTTTATTGTTTTCACTTTCAATACCCCCAAGGGAAGTCGAATCCCTGTCGCCTCCGTGAAAGGGAGGTGTCCTAGGCCACTAGACGATGGGGGCCTGTTTTTCGCACATCTCTAAATCTAGATGATGTTTAAAGTAATGTCAACTACAAAAAAAATGTTGGCACCAAAAAACCTGTTTTTTGCATGGCTAGCTAGCATAATTCAGTCATTTGTCGGGTGGAATGCCATAACGCAAAGCTGATAACCGAGCTTGAGCCTCGGGATCCAGGGAATTAAATAAAAACCTGCCCGTAGCTTGGCTTTTGGTCTTTTGTTTTTGGCGCGATCGACTAGAACTAGATTCGACCCGGTGCACCAGTTGGAGTGCCGACATCCACTCCGCCCCAAAGCCGCCGACGGTTAATTGTTGCGCTCGATCAGACGTGGCCACGACTAATCTGGTTTTGGCAGTAGTATTACTTTTATGGCGGGCACAGAACTTTTCGATGTAGGTATCGGCTGTTTCGCGAAACTCGGTGTAGTAGACGGAAAGGTTGGGGGTAATTACTTCGTGGTGAGCCGGTGTATCGCGGCTATGGGCATCAAACACTAATTGAGTATCGTAACCTTCAAAAGCGCTGAAGTTGACTAATTCTTCGATTAATTTATTCCTGGCTGCCGATAAATCGCTAGCACTGCGGAGCTGGAGGGGCGTCTCATCTTCAGGATCCGGGTATAGGTCTGCCCAAAGGCCGATGACGTTATATCCGTCAACGAGCAACACTACTTCTTGGCGTTTGGGAGCCATAACTTCACTTACTAGGACTGACCGAATTTCAAAAGATGTTCATATATCTTAAGATTTTTTGGACTGGTTTTGGGGACAAATATTACAACCCTTGCTACCGCCAGCGATCGCGCTCTAGGTCGTACAGCACCTTTTCCCAATGCCACTGCTCTGGTCGATCAGAATTCTTGAATCGTGATTGTTCTAGTAGCCGATCGATCGTTTTTTGATTGCCCCCAAGTAACCTAGTCAGCTTGTTTTGAGTCTGTCGATCGACCTTTCCTAGGGGCTGAGCAGGGGATGGCGCTGACTGAAAATTACCCATCGATCGATTAAAACGAGCAACCGCTTTTTGTCTAGATATAAATCGCTGAATGAAATATGCCGCCATCAGAGCGATGCCCGACAAAATAATGATGCCACCAGTACTCATAATATTTTGGTATCGATCGGCTAGAAGGTCTACTATCTAATTTTAATCTACCCGAGTAGTCTATAGAAATTGGCCTCACTAGCTGGGGAAGATCTCAACTAGGTCTATGATGTTGACTGACGTTCTAGATTTTTCTTTAAGGCATTATGAATGTTGGCCGCTTAATCGTTCTGACTGGTCCTAGCGGTGTCGGTAAAGGTACTTTGTTAAAGGAATTGCTGCAGCGCCATCCAGAGCTGTATGTATCTATTTCGGCGACGACCCGCCCCCCGCGATCGGATGAAGTAGATGGCGTAAATTATTATTTTCGGACACGCGAGCAGTTCACCGCCATGATCGCGGCGGGGGAATTGCTGGAGTGGGCAGAATTTGCGGGAAATTACTATGGCACGCCCACCCAGCCAGTACAGGAGCAGATTAATCAAGGTCGATCGATCATTCTAGAAATTGAGCTACTCGGAGCCCGGCAAGTAGCCCAGATTTTTCCAGCATCTCTGAAGATTTTTATTTTGCCGCCCAGCGTGGCCGAATTGGAAGCTCGAATTCGGAACCGGGGTCAAGATCCAGAGACCGCAATTGTCCAAAGATTAGAACGCGCTCAAGCAGAAATCAATGCCGCTGATGAATTCGATTTGCAAATTGTCAATGACGACTTGCAAGTTGCCCTAGAGCAAATTGAAGCCGCTATTTTTCAGAAGGTCTAGCCCCAGCTATCTAAATCTAGTGCTTGAGAACCGCCTTGATCTAGTTCCTTGAGGACTCCTTTCAGCTGTAACCACAGAAAGATCGCTGTAAACAAGGTTAGCGGAATCGCCAGACCCCCAGCGATCACATCGGGCAAGCCAAAAATCGACATGCCCGAAGTTAAAAACATCCCAATACCGCAGGCAATACCAACAAAAGGTAGCTTAAGCGTGATGTTATCTAAAGAAGTGAGGCTAATGTTTGCCCGATCGACAGACCAGGCTTTAACATAGCGCTTCAGAGTGGCATCAAAGGCTGCCCCACAAGACAAGCCCATAAACAGACCGGCAAAAAGTAAAAAATAGGGTGGGTCACTAGGAAAGTAATACAAGCAAAACTCCAAGAAATGGCTGATGGTGATCACACTGGCTGCGAGATACATTTATCTCATGAGCCTGAGACATATCTTAAATTTAGAGCAATCGACCGGGCAAATCAATTTGAATCTTCTGTAGGTATTTTGGACTTGTCGCAACTGAAGTACTGAGGGAAATTGGGGTTTAGTTTGAAGAAGGCTGGTACTAGTTACCGGCCTTTTTTATTTGTTAGCGATTTAGTGGGCGGATGGAAAAAGCAATTGCTAATTATTTTCAAGATCAGGCCATCTAAATACTGCAAATGGCTGATGGTGATCACAAAGGAATGGGATATATTTAGCTTATGAGCCTGATGCAGATAGTGAATTTTAAGCAATCGGCCAGGTCATTCAATTTGAATCTTCTTTAGGTATTGTGAAGCGATAGCAACTCATTACCGGGGGAATCGGGGTTTAGTTTTGCTAAGGTTGGTACTAGTTACCAACCTTTTTTTTCGTTTTAAGCAATATTCCCTATGTCCCACTTTGCTTTACCCCCTTGGATTGTTCTGGATTCTTTGATCGATCGCTGGCTTCAAGAAGATATTGGCCGTGGAGATCGGGCTAGCCAGGGTTTAGCGCCACGGATCATGACTGCCCGGTGGACAGTAAAAGCACCCGGGTTGGTAGCGGGCTTGCCGATCGCTGCGCGGGTTTTTCAACGCCTGAGTCCTAATATCAATTTCCAGGCAGTAGTAGACGAAGGCACAAATTGTGAACCACCAACAGTTATTGCTGAAATTACCGGCCAAATTGCTGACTTGCTCATGGGTGAACGCACTGCCTTAAATTTGGTGATGCGCTTGAGCGGCATTGCCACCGCGACCCATGCTTATGCGGCGCTCATCGCTGATTTACCAGTCAAATTAGTAGATACCCGTAAAACAACACCGGGCTTAAGACTACTGGAAAAATATGCCACTACCGTGGGCGGTGGGGTCAATCATCGCTGGGGCTTGGATGATGGAGCGATGATCAAGGACAACCATATTGCCGCCGCTGGCGGCATTGCCGCAGCAGTGGTCGCAGTGCGTCAGGTTTTACCCTATCCCCTGACGATCGAAGTAGAAACCGAATCGATCGCGCAAGTCCAAGAAGCGCTGGACTGCGGTGTCGATATCATTATGTTGGACAATATGCCGGTGGAAATGATGAAAATAGCCGTAGCTGCTTGTCGGCAATTTAATCCTCGCATTAAGCTAGAAGCCTCTGGAAACATTACATTGGAAACTATTCGAGCGGTGGCCGAAACAGGTGTAGATTACATTTCGACCAGTGCCACCATCACCCGATCGCCCTGGCTGGATATCAGTATGCGTTTGGTTGATTAAGGAATTTTGAAATTATCTGAAATTGCTAGAAAAAATCAAAAATGATACGCCTACAGTAAATAATTCACCATCAAAAAAGTATAAAAAAATACCTAAAACGATTTGTATTTCTTGTTTTTTGCTGAAAATAAAAAATTTTATAAATGTCAGATATTTAGTGGCTAGTTACTAGTATGTTAAGGTACTATATAGTCAATATTCTACAAGTAAATCTTGATTCTTAATTCTATTCAAATTTAAATTAGTTTAAAGGAAATGAATAATTATGCAGTCAGAAATCAAGCTATCTCATGCATCACAAGAACTATTGCGTTGTCCGTGTTGTCACTCCAATCTGAAAAATGTTGGCCAGTCAATGGCCTGTGAGAATTCCGAATGCACTATCGATTTTCCGGTGGTTGACAACATTCCAATTTTAATAAATGACCAATTAAGTATTTTTACCATTGATGATTTTGTATCAAAC
>JAGVCD010000426.1 GCA_020059425.1 Chamaesiphon sp.
ATCGCAATACTCCGCCATCATTGCTAAGTCATGGGAGATCAGCATTAAGCCCAGGTTCCGTTCTTGACAGAGTTCGGTGAGGGCTCGCAATATTTCCGCCGATACGCGCACATCTAAACTGGTGGTGGGTTCATCGGCAATAATCATTTGGGGGTTAAGGACAAGAGCGAGGGCGATCGCCACCCGTTGGCGCATCCCGCCACTAAATTCGTGGGGGTATTGTTGCCAGCGGGAAGCGGCAATTTTTACTGTATCGAGAGCCTCTAGGGTGCGCTGTTTGGCAGCGGCTTTACTAATTTGGGGTTCGTGCGCCAGGATGGTCTCGATGCAATGTTGACCGATCGTCATCAGTGGATTGAGTCGGGTCATGGGGTCTTGGAAGACGATCGAGACAGCTTCACCGCGAAATTTACGCAGGGCAGGGGGAGCGAGGTCGAAGATGGATTGACCTTGGAAAGTGGCGGTACCACTAACTTGAGCGGTGGGGGGCAGGAGACGAATAATAGCGCGTCCGATCGTGGATTTACCGCTGCCCGATTCGCCCACGAAGCCGAGTTTTTCGCCCGCTGCTAGTTGAAAGGAAATATCTTGGACAGCGTATTTAATGCCAGTGCGGGCGGCATTTGGGTAGGCGACGCTGAGGTTCTGGACGGCGAGCAGGGGCGAATTGGTGGTCATAGCTGTTTGGCTACTGGGTTTTCTATTTACCAACCATATCGCACAATGTGATTCAGGAATGCCCTCGGTGACATAGAACTTCTTTAGACTCTAGGCAAATGTTTGATGATATGGGCAAAATAGTAGATATCTAGTTTACTTGTAGGATTAGTCTATGCCTTGCGCTGTTATTTTAACTGCTCTTTCTGTTGAATATATGGCAGTTCGTCATCATTTAACAGCTCTTCAAGAAGTAACTCATTCCCAAGGAACGATTTATGAAAAAGGTCAATTTATGGCCAATGGAAAGACATGGGAAGTAGGGATTGTAGAAATTGGGGCGGGAAATCCGGGTGCTGCATCAGAAGCAGAAAGGGCAATTGCACATTTTAAGCCGAAGGTTATTCTGTTTGTGGGCGTGGCTGGGGGGATTAAAGACGTCGAGTTAGGCGATGTGGTGGCTTCGACCAAAATTTACGCCTATGAATCGGGGAAGGCTGGAGAAGTTTTTCAACCCAGGCCAGAAATAGGATTGTCTGCATATGCCTTAGAACAAAGAGCACGAGCAGAAGCAAGAAAAACTGACTGGTTACAACGAGTATCATCGACTGAGCGTGTTCCAAAGGTGCTTGTTGCTCCGATCGCTGCCGGGGAAAAGGTGATTGCTTCGACTCAATCAGATGTGTATCAGTTTCTGCGATCGAATTATGGAGATGCTGTTGCTGTCGAGATGGAGGGATTTGGTTTCTTACAGGCAGTCAGAGCAAACCAAAATGTTTCAGCAATGGTGATTCGGGGGATTTCGGATTTGATTGATGAGAAGGCCACAGCAGATGCTTCAGGTTCTCAGGAGATCGCTTCAAGTCATGCTAGTGCCTTTGCTTTCGAGATATTGTCGAAGCTCGAAGTTCCTACTCAAGATCTCCCTAAATTTAGTCAAGAGAGCACTAAAGCCGTACATCCTCAGCCACAAGAATTTTCAAATAAGGCGAAAGAGATATTATCACTAGCAGCAGAAGATTCAACTGGTTATTTAATAATAGGATACTCAAACAGTGGGAGTGCATTTATTGCAAATTATCCATTTGAAGCAAGTCCAGGAAGAGAAGTAGCTTTGTTAGAGTCCAGTATTAAAGAGTTAATGAAGAACGGTTTGATCTCGATAAAAAGTCAAGATACAAACTCTAAATGTTATACAGTGACTGAGAAAGGATATGAAATTTATGATTTAATCAACCAGTCAAACTAAAAACTACCCTCAACAACTGGATAATTAAATTTAACCATCCAAACATTCGAGGGAGGCTAACCGAAAACCTTTCATGTTAAAGAGTTCATCATCTTGAAAAACTTAAATATTGATTAAATCAAATTTAGCCATCCAAACATTTGTCTAATCGATATCTGCACCGACTCAGCAAAATCTGGCACTGGTAACATCGCACTAGGCTCATCCACAACCTCAGCATTATGACCAATCCGACAAATAACTACCGATCGATCGACTGGATCAATTAACCAGCCCATTTGGGTGCCATACGCCAAACAATGATTAATATTCTTTAAAACCTTATTGGCGCTTTGCCCTGGCGAAAGTACCTCAATCGTCCAATCAGGAGCAATTGTAAAAACATTTTCTATTTGTCCCTCATTGGTGGGAATTCTAGAATTTTCAAACACCGCCAAGTCCGGGACGATCGATCGCCCCCCAAAAGTACAGCGCAGTTCAGGAAAAGTTGCAGCGATACCTGGGCGTTTTAAAACCAAGCTCAGCTCAATGCCAAGTTCCATTTGAATAACACTGTGATGACCTTGAGGCATGGGTTTCTGAATAATCTGACCATCAACATATTCACTGGCAGGCTTAGTCTCTGGTAACGCTAAGAATTCCTCTAAAGTGATTTGCCTAACTGGGGTCTGAACCATTAGTAATTTCCTCCAAAATTCTTACTGCCCTAACTAATCTGGAGCGGAGACAGCATACTGTTGCAATACCTCAATGGGGACATACTCCAACATTTTGGCATGAGTGGCTGATAGATCGATCGGCGGTGCAACCCCCGCTGTCAGGGCTTCTCGCCACCGCGCTGCACACAAACACCACCTGTCACATGGTTTTAAGCCAGGAAAACTGTAAGCAACTATGGGGGTACTCAAATCATTACCTTGGGCTTTGGTATATTCCAAAAACTCTTTCGTCACCTGGGCACAAACTACATGCACACCTGCATCCATTGGCCCAGTCCGACACAAACCATCCCGACGAAAACCGGTCATGGTTACCGAACAACAAACCTTTAGTTTTTCACCTAAAACGTTGCGATCGTCTGTCTCCATATTTTGCTCAGGCCAGAAACCACAAGTCCATCATAACTCAGTTGAACTAGCCAAATGCGGTACGAGCAGCAAGTTAACCACGCTGCTCCTAATGTCTTAAATAATGATAGTGGGGGTGGCGAGACTCGAACTCGCACGGCCGTTACAGCCAACAGATTTTAAGTCTGCAGCGTCTACCATTCCGCCACACCCCCAATTTG
>JAGVCD010000351.1 GCA_020059425.1 Chamaesiphon sp.
CTGGGGTGAAATAAACCCTGGAAAGATAAAATTCGGTAGAATGTAAAGGAATATTACGAAATGTTCCTTTACCCTTTCGGAGAAATGCATGGAGCTACAGAAAATTGAGCGCTGGAGCCTAACTGGACATTTGGTGTCCATGGCTTTTGGTCTAGCTGGGTTGTTGATTGTGCTACCCCATGCCGAGTTGATTTTACAATTGCCTCCGATCGGACAAACTGTATTTCAGTTATCGATGGCCAATGGTGGTGTTATCTACATTTTGTTTGGGACGATCGCTGTGGCCATTTACGCCTACCGGATGCTGGGACTCAATCAGTTACTATGCTTCCTGATTCCAGCTGTGGGTCTGTCACTTGGTAGCGAATTACTAGGGACTAGCACTGGCTTACCTTTTGGTGACTATGGTTACCTCAGTGGTTTGGGTTATAAAATCTCCGATTTAGTGCCCTTTACTATTCCACTGTCTTGGTTCTATTTAGGTTTTTCTTGCTACATTATTTCTCGTGCCGGTTTTGACAATACTCAGCTACCCAATTGGTTGCGTCATGTTGGGGCAGTTTTTTGCGGAGCGTTATTGCTGACTGCTTGGGATTTTGTCTTAGATCCAGCCATGAGCCAAACGGCAGTGCCTTTTTGGGAATGGAAAACACCAGGCCCATTTTTTGGAATGCCTTACTCCAATTTTGTGGGTTGGATGGAAACTGGGGCTGTCTTTATGTCTGTGGCTGCCCTGTTGTGGCCGAAAGAAAGAATTAAGCTCGATCGCACCCAGTTACAATTACCAATGGCTATCTACTTGGGTAATTTTGTTTTTGCTGCTGTGTTGAGTATAGCTGGCAAGATCTGGATTCCCATGTTGTTAGGCATTGCCGTGGGGATTGTGCCATTGTTTGTACTATGGTCTACGGCCAAACCAGCGCTCGAAAGTGTTGTCAGGGCAACAGATCTGGAGTTAGAGGCTCAGCCAGAATATGTTGTATCTGGTAAATAATTACCCATCAATAGTTTGTTGCTTTGCGCTAGTTCTAGACTAATTTTTCTAGTACCTTTCAGTTATATTCACTTTCTTGAGTATCAACAGTTTTCTCCGACAAAGACTATTCTGTATAGATATAGATTTTGGAAGTGAGTATGTCTCGTGTGGGTGTGAATCAGGTTAAGCCACAAACGATTTTGGTGACAGGAGCAGCCCGATCTGGGAAAAGTGAATGGGCTGAAAAGTTAGCCCATTCTACAGGTCTACAGGTGGTGTATATGGCTACGGCCAAAATCGATCGAACTGATCAGGAATGGCAAGAACGTATTGATAAACATCGCCAGCGGCGGCCAGCTCAGTGGCAGACGATCGAAAGCGTGGCCAATGTGGCCGAAATTATCGCCGCTGCCCCAGCTAATAAATGTTTAGTAGTTGATTCATTAGGGACTTGGGTAGCGCACTTTCTGGAGTATTCGGAGGAAGACTGGCTGCTAGAGCAGCAGCAGTTCTTGGAAAGTATTAAAAATCCGGCAGCACAAGTGATTTTAGTGTCTGAAGAGACGGGTTGGGGAGTAATTCCGGCCTATGAGTTGGGGCGGCTATTTCGCGACAGGCTTGGCGGTTTGGCTAGGCAAGTAGGTGCAATCGCTCGTCCAGTATATTTGGTGACAGGTGGTCATGTTTTGAATTTGTCGCTGCTGGGGCAAGTGCTTTAACGCTAATATCTATAAAGAACTGCACTAATATAACGGGTAAGTTAGTAAAATTTCTTCAGGATGATTCTAGGGAGTAACACTCATGTACGCAGTCGTTTCTACAGATCAGATCCAAATGCCCCCTGGCTCGGTAATGCACATTCCTGGCTCTTGGCAAGATTACTGTCAGTTACGCGACAGTCGGGGAGATGGCTCCATTCCTCGCTTAAGATACCGTCATGGAGAGATTTTACTGATGAGTCCATTACCACGGCACGGGCGTGAAGCTAATATTCTGGCGGATATTGTCAAAGTTTTATTAGAATATCAAAACCGTAACTATGAAGCTTTCACCCCAATTACGATGGAGTTACCAGAGGTAGGGGGTATTGAGCCAGACTACTGTTTTTACATCGATAATTGGCGAGCGGCAATGGGCAAAGATCGTATCGACTGGCAACTAGATCCGCCACCTGATCTAGTAATTGAAATTGACGTGACTAGTTTTACCTTAGCCGCAGATTTTTTGCCTTACCATGTGCCAGAAGTATGGTTATTTAAAAACGATCGACTAACGATTCATCAGTTAAAAGATGATAAATACGAAATCAGCGAACATAGTCGCTATTTCCCGGATATTTTGCTGGTGGATGTGATTGATCGCTGTTTTATAACTGCTAAAGAACAGGGGACAGGATTAGCAATTATCCAGCTGCGGCGATCTTTGGTTAATTAAGAGCAATTCCAGCAGGTATTTTCTTGCTTCCTTCGCGGTAAACTTCTGATTTTCGGAGCTTATCACTAATAGATAAAGCCAAACCTTCATGGGACTTGACTTTGGCATATTGTCCCATGGGTTGATATTCTGGAACCAGTTGGTGCAAAACAGCTATGCATTCGGTTACTTCGCAATCGATCGCCGCATCTATCAAACTAGTGAGCTGTGGCTCCAGCTCTATCCAGGCTAATTTAGCCTCCCGAGCGCAAAATATTTTCGGATGACCAGTAGGTAGAGCGGCTTCACAATCAATTAGCAGCTCTTCATAGATTTTTTCACCAGGCCGTAAACCAGTGACTTCGATTTTGACATCTTTTTCTGGTTCCAAACCGTGTAAGCGGATCATTTGTACCGCTAAGTCGTAAATTTTGACAGGCTCACCCATATCTAACAAAAATACTTCGCCACCCTTGGCCATCGCCCCAGCTTGGATTACTAGGGTAGCAGCCTCTGGAATAGTCATGAAATAGCGCGTAATATCAGCATGAGTGAGGGTGATGGACTTACCAGAAATGATTTGTTCACGGAAACGAGGAACAACAGAACCACTACTACCCAGGACATTTCCAAACCGCACCATCGTAAAGCAAGTGTTGTGATTAGGTAAATCAGCTAATCCTTGCAGGACTAGCTCCGCGACCCGCTTGGTAGCACCCATGATATTGGTAGGGCGGACTGCTTTATCGGTAGAAATCAAGACAAATTTACTTACTCCACAGGCGATCGCACATTGAGCCGCTGTGAGCGTGCCACTAATATTGTTCACCATCCCAGAGACGGGATTGGCCTCAACAATCGGGACATGTTTGTAAGCAGCCGCGTGATAGATAATATCTACTCGATATTTTTTGAGAATGCCGGTGAGTGAGCGATGATCAGTTACTGAGCCTAAGCAAGCTACTTTTTTCAGGTGCGGATAATTCTCTCCTAGCTCCATATCCATTTGATACAGCGCAAACTCATGCAATTCATAGACTAGTAACAATTTGGGTTGCTGCTTGGCAATTTGCCGACAGAGTTCTGATCCGATCGAACCACCGCCACCGGTAACCAGCACGATGCGATCGGTAATATCGTGTTGCAGCAATTCAGGGCGAGCCGCGATCGCTTTTCGACCTAATAAATCTTCCAGATCTATCTCATGGTCTTTCCGGGCAGGCATATGACCATTGATATACTCCGTCATGCTGGGAACTGTTTTAACTGGTACACCCAAAATTTTCAGTTTTTGGATAAGCTCTTGCTTTCTTTGACTATCAATGTCGGTCATTGCTAGCAAGATTTCTTCAAACCCGATGCTGGCTTTGAGTTTTAGTAACTCAGCCGGAGCGTATACTCTGGCTCCGTACATATTGCGACCTTGCAAAGAGGGACTGTCATCTACGAAACCAATCAGCTTTTTATCATTTTTGCCAGCCAAAGCTTGTGCCAGAAAACAGCCAACATTACCAGCCCCATAAATTATTACGCCGCTAGTTTCTTTTTTCGACTGCTTGGTTGGGAGAATTTTTCCTAGTGTGAGACGAACAACCGATCGGAAAGCGATCGATAGAACGAGAGTGAAGAGTCCATCGCTGACTAATACGACAGCTGGAATATTCGAAGATATAAACAAAATATCAATTGCGGCGATCGCGAAACCACTAGCTAAGACTGCCTGCGCAATTTTAAGAATAAATTCCCCGCCAGTATGGCGCAAAACTTGTTGATAAATATGAAAAAACCAAAATAATCCAATCTTGATGGTAATCCCTAACACCACAAAGCTGCTTTGATGCCAAA
>JAGVCD010000098.1 GCA_020059425.1 Chamaesiphon sp.
TGCAAAAGGCGGATCAGCTGGATACCACCGTAACCAGAAGCTCCAACAATTCCGACTGAGATGCGATCGCCCATGACCTTAGGTCGCCGAATGGCGGGGAATAAATCATTGCTATTTATAGCACAGACCGAGGGGCTAGCTATGGTGAATTTTCTTTGTTGGTGAGCATGAGATGATTCCCCCGTCTAAAACGACTAAAATTAGGGGTAGATTCTTATTAACTATTTTCCCTGCTGCGTGATCACTAACTCTTCTGCTATTCCTGCTGACAACTTCAAATTTGACTCGATCGATGATGCACTAGCCGATATCCGAGCCGGGAAGATGATTGTAGTAGTGGATGATGAATCGCGAGAGAACGAAGGAGACTTGATTTGTGCGGCTCAGTTTGCCACCGCTGATGCTATCAACTTCATGGCTGTCCATGCGCGGGGTCTGATCTGCATTGCCATGACCGGCGAACGCCTCGATCAACTAGATTTGCCTTTGATGGTCACCAACAATACTGATAGCAACCAGACTGCTTTCACCGTCAGTATTGATGCCAGTCCATCTTTGGGAGTCAGTACGGGGATTTCCGCTGAAGACCGAGCGCGCACGATTCAAGCCGTGATTTCACCCCAAACCCAACCAGAAGATCTGCGGCGGCCTGGCCATATTTTTCCGTTGCGGGTGCGGGAAGGTGGGGTTCTGAAGCGGGCTGGTCACACTGAAGCGGCAGTAGATTTGTCCCGCTTGGCGGGGCTGTATCCAGCGGGCGTGATCTGTGAAATTCAAAATGCTAACGGTTCAATGGCTAGGCTGCCCGAGTTAATTGAATACGCCGTTACTCATCAACTCAAAATTATTAGCATTGCGGACTTAATTGGCTATCGATTGCAGTACGATCGATTCGTCCATCGCGAAACTGTTACCAAGTTGCCAACGCAGTTTGGCCAATTCCACATCTACGGCTATCGGAATTTGCAAGATAACTCCGAGCATGTGGCGATCGTCAAAGGCGACCCCGCTAATTTTCAGGGGCAACCCGTGATGGTGCGGATGCACTCCGAATGTCTCACTGGCGATGCCCTCGGCTCTTTACGCTGTGACTGCCGAATGCAGCTGCAAGCCGCTCTAAAAATGATTGAAAATGCTGGGGCGGGGGTGGTAGTCTACCTGCGCCAAGAAGGGCGCGGTATTGGTTTGGTTAATAAGCTCAAGGCTTACTCGCTCCAAGATTTGGGGTTTGATACGGTCGAGGCCAACGAGAAACTAGGTTTTCCCGCCGATCTACGGGACTATGGCGTGGGTGCTCAGATTTTAAATGATTTGGGCATCCACAAAATTCGGCTGATTACCAATAATCCGCGCAAAATTGCTGGCTTAAAAGGCTACGGCATCGAAATTGCGGCACGGGTACCGCTGTTTATTGAGGTCAACGACTTTAACACTTTTTATCTGTCTACCAAGGCTGAAAAACTTGGTCACATGCTCCTCCAGACTTACTTGTTAGTGGTAGCCATTCAATGGCAAGACAATCAGCTGGATGTGACCACCCGCTATGAATTTTTGGAGAAGATGCGCTATTTGGCTAGTTCTCAACATTTTTTACTGCGCGAAGAGGCCAGACCAGTAGGCACAGCCTTGTTTAGTAATGCCCATACCATTGTGCATTTAGGTTTTGATCAGCCGCAGCAGGCGATCGATCAGTGGTTTGCCGACCAACAACATCCCTATTACCAAGCGATGAGCCATATTTTGCAAGAAATTGCCACCTGGCCACAGGTAGAGGGTTTAGAGTTTTTGTTGGCCAATGGTTCTGACCCACTTACTAGCTTGCAAATGCAGCTCGATCGACAACAACTATCGCTAGCCGACTTGCCCACTGTCCTTGGTCAACCATTGGCTACCCAAGTCATTTATAGCTTTAAGTAAATAAACTTGGGCCATTTGTGAAACAAAGCAGTCTCCAAATGGTTCTATGTTTGTATAAGTAAAAATATTAAAATTGCTCCCTAGGTATTTAGTTCGATCCTTTGATTCTTTTCTTTGCCGAACCTCAACAATATGCGTTTAAAAATCTCCTGCTTTTTGGCTGCCGTCACGCCCTTGCTGATCGCTAACGTGGCTCAAGCAGCTAATCCTGAACATGTCGCCCGACTTTTAAAAACTAAAGAATGTAATAACTGTGATTTGAGTGGTGCAGACTTAATTGGTGCTGTTTTGACAGGGGCTAAACTCCAAGGTGCCAATTTAAATGCTGCTAATTTAACCGGAGCCGATTTGAGTGGTGCTGACTTGACTCGGACTTCACTGGCTGGCAGCAATCTGGTAGGCGCAAACCTTCAGAAAGCCAGTCTTAATGAAACTAGTTTGGTCTATGCTAATCTCGCTTTGGCTCGGCTTAATAATTCTCTGCTGACCAAAACTGATCTGCAAGCAGCAAACTTGATGGGGTCGAATTTGATGGGAGCCAAGGTTACGAAATCTAGCTTTGTGGGCGCTAATCTGTACAATTTCAAAGCCAATAGTTCTATTTACGATGCGGCCAATGGCAATGTTTTTAAGGGAACACTTAAGGTTGATCTAGCTGGTGCATCTACGGTAGCCACTGTTAACCCAGCGGCTGCTGATCAGCCCGATGGTTTTGAAAGCGGTATCCCAACCCGTGTTTTACGCAAGTACAGCATTCCGTTGTGGATTGGTAAACCGCTGCGTAGTACGGCTGGGGCTATCAGGTTCTACAATCAGGAATTACAGATTGGAATTTGGTAGAACCAAATCGACTGGATCACAATCTGTTGCTATAGTTCTTAGGCCATTTGATACTAATTATCATGAAAAACCCCAAGCCGATCGGTGCCAAAGTTCTGAGCGTGGCGATCGCCTTGGGTGTGGCCATGTGTGTGGTGGCCATCTATGTATTTTTGACCAGTTGTAGTCCTGTTGCTTTGGCAGCACCGCGCCCACGGCTGAATGCTTCCTTGGAGTTTTTGGGCGAATACCGTTTACCGAACAACACCAAGCTAAACGATGCACCAGTGGGTGGTTTGTCGGGGCTGACCTACGACAGGCAGCGCAATGTTTTTTATGCGGTATCTGACGATCGCAGTGTTCAAGGACCAGCCAGGTTTTATACCCTCAAACTTGACCTAAATAAAGAATCTCGTCTCCAACAAGTTAAATTTTTGAGCATGACGACGCTGAAAAATGCCGAGGGGAAAACTTACCCTAGTGGCACTATCGATCCAGAGGCGATCGCTCTGGCTCCGAAAAATCGGGTGTTAATTAGCAGTGAAGGCGATCGGAATCAGGGCATTCCACCGCTGATTGCTGAGTATGATCTAAAGACTGGCCAGCTCCAGCGCCAATTACGTCTGCCAGCGAGGTATTTGCCTGATGCTGAAAATCTGCGGGGTATGCAAAATAACTTGGCCTTTGAATCCTTGGCTTTGGCTCCCTATGGCTCCGGTGGTGAACAGTTGAACCTATTTGCGGCTACTGAAGCGCCGTTAATCCAGGACAAAGAGCCAGTCAAGAAAGATCAGCCAGCTACTCCGGCCAGAATTCGCTGGTTGCATTATTTGGTTAGTGAAAATACTTCACCGCTGGCTGATTATGCTTACCAA
>JAGVCD010000236.1 GCA_020059425.1 Chamaesiphon sp.
AATAGCACTTAATGAAGTGGCGCGGAATTACGCCGAGAAGATTGGAGCGGAGATTAACACTAAGAAGCGCGGCGAATACCACCACCGCGCTTTTGAGCAGTTATGCCCGATTCCACCTATGCCGGATATGAGCGATCTGGTTACGTTTAAATGATTGACAATATAACGGAATAAAGTAAATTAACGCCGTCGAAAGACTCCGCTTGAAACCGGATTTACAAAATGCAACAAAAACAAACAACCTCCAATTCCCTTACTAAGCAGTCTTTACGGCTGGCATCCGATGCATACGGATGGTTTCAACTTAGTAACGGGATTGGGGGTTTTTTATATCTAAAAACACCATGAAGACTTATTCAGAATTAGAGCAGGAAAATGCTCAATTACATAATTACATCGAAAAGACAAACGCTCAACTTGTGCGGGCGTTGGAATGGGCTGTTACTGGCGTAGCTCCATCAGACCAACCGCGCCAGATAACTAAATCTTGGGATGATCAAATTAAGGATGAGTTGATTGATTCAGTGATGAAAGCAGTTAAATTGCATAACGCTAAAAAGGAGGCTGGGTTTTGAAGAGGTTCTCAGAAA
Organism: Chamaesiphon sp.; assembly: GCA_020059425.1. Next base: position 591 of record JAGVCD010000236.1, read on the forward strand.
CTTCCAAGTGGGCGGATTCTTGGTTTCGCAAGCTATCTCCAATCAATAAACTTTATTGGCTTTGGTTGCTGGATAACTGCGATTGCGCCGGTATAATTGAACCTGATTTGGACTTAGCTAGATTCCAACTAGGGGCTAGTGAGGAGCTACCAAGCCCCAAACAAGCCTTTGGTGACAGGGTGCAAGTCAAGGATGGGAAAGTGCTAATAACAAAATTTATCAAATACCAGTATGGAGATTCACTTAACGGAACTAACAACGCCCATAAGGGAGTCATTAAGAGGCTAGAGTCAAGCTGCTTTAAGGGTTTTCTTGATTCTCAAACAATTGTTTTATCAGATAAAAAACTAGCCCCTACTAAGCCCCTGACTAGGGGCTATGTAGCCCACCAAGATAAGGATAAGGATAAGGATAAGGATAAAGAAAAGGAACAAGAAGAATTAGTAGATTTACCAAAAAGAAAAAAGAAATCTGAAAACGATTCAGTCACTGAAAACACCCCTTTGATGATTCGGATAGGTTCATGGTTCAGGCGCAGACCAGAAACTCTGTGGACAATTAAGGAGAAGAAAGCACTTGAAGCTATCAACGAGTGCTATCTGACAGAAGTTCAAATTGCTGGACTTGAGGCTTACTACACATCCGAAGACCCAGAAATTAGAAAATGGCTTAAACGGGATTTAGTAACACTCCTAAACAACTGGTCACAAGCCTTAGATCGCGCAAGGGGGGCTTTACTATGAGCGATCAAGATTCAGTTTATCGCCCCTTCCCTCATGCCGGAGGAACTGAGAAGGCTGTATTGAGCGTACTGATGCAATTTCCAGAGCTTTGGGATGAATCGGGCGACATAGTTCCAGAATGGTTCTACCTCCCCGCAAACGCGCTGATATTCGATGCAATGAGGGAATCACGGGATAAGGGACTAGCTTTTGAGTTAGTCTCATTCAATCAATACTTGCTCGACACAGGACGTAGCACCGCAACCGGAGGAATTAGCTATCTCTGCGAGCTTTACAGCTACCAACCAACGCCCGGTCATTTCCAAGCGCATCTCGACATTCTCCGCATAAAATATGCCTGCCGAAAAGCGATCCTAGCGGCAAACGCCATCACCGAAAAAGCCTATGAAGCTCCTGAGAGTTCGGAACTAATCGACATTACTAGCGCACCGATCACAGAGATTCACGAAATTATCACAGGATCAAAACCCGCGCCAAATGCTAAGGAAATAGCCCGCAAATGGTTTGAGAATTACCAGAAGCTAATCAGCGGCGAAAAGATGCCGATGGGAATTAAAACGGGCATTTGGGAGATAGACGACGCACTCAGGGGATTGCACCTCGGCATGATGGGAGTAATCAGCGCAAGATCATCTGGCGGCAAATCAACCCTCGCAACTCAGATTATGTGCGGTGTTGCATCAATCGAAACTCCCGCCATTTACTTACCCTTAGAAGGAACAATCGACGCAGCTTATACACGCTGCATGATTCAAACATCGAGGCTTGAAGCTGAGGCTATCACCTCCCCCTGTGAATATGCCCAGCTAAATCACAGAACGCGCATTTCAAAGGAAGAGGAAAAGCTAGTTGGGAAAGCACTCAGGCAAATTGTTTCAGGTGGATTTCATTTCGACCCGCCAGCAAACCGCAAGATTCAAACCATTGTTTCCACTATACGGCGCGCAGCAAGAAAGCACGGCATCAAGGTTGCGTTTGTCGATTATGTCCAACTGATACGAGGCGAGCGCGGATTATCCAAAGAACAGGAAATCATGGGTATATCTAACACGCTCCAAGAACTCGCGGCTGAGTTAAACATATTCATCTGCGTCATGTCCCAAGAGAACGATAACGGAGACACGAAACACGCCAAGGCCATTGAGGAAGACTCAGATTGGACACTTTCAATCGTTCAGGAGCAGGACAAGAAAAGCCAAAACTACAAAGCTCACAAGCATATCCTTATTACCAAGGACAGGCATAACGGCAAAGGCGGAGAAAGACTGCCGCTGATACTGGATCGGAAACACGTTCGATTCGTCACAGGACAATTCACAGATGAACCAAAAACCAAATCAAAGAGAATAGCAGATTTTTAACCACAATGAAAACCACACTTATCATCGCCACGCTAGCCGCACTAGCCGCAACAGCCCTAGGCGCATTCCACGCATTCCAAACCAACGAAGAACAAGAACACGAGTAATACAAAAGAAAGCAAACCGCCAGATAAAATATGAAACTAGAAGACATCAAAGCGAACGATTACATTTATTACACCGAAAGACCCCACAGCGATGACGCCGATAGCTTGATCCATGTTAGAGATATTAACGGTGTGCTAATAGCTCATCCGGTATGCACAAACTGGAGAGGGGAATATATAAATGAGACGAACAAGAACTGGGGACACGATATCCCCGTCTCGGCTTACTTCGATGAAAAGTGCTGGTTCCCTACGCATTACATAGGCGGTGATCCCGCTGCGTGGATGACCATTCATTTTCCTCTAGCTAACGAAACCAGACCAGCCGTGGGCGCAACTGAGAAAGACAATGAACGATAAATGCGATACCTGCGGATCGACCGCAACAATAGATAACGGATCTGCCTGCGCTCAGTGTGGATGCGACAGAGAAGATTTATGCCCATCGGATGCGGCGACTTATTCTCGGTTTCCAGCGGATCGAATCGAGGAACTTCTGCAAGCTAGTAACAACCTCAGCGAAGGCGAGGAAATATCATGGAATGATGCGCGTGACCTATCCCTATACTTCCGCGATGAATTAAACCGCACAATCATCCACTACCAATCCGTCCTTGCGGATATTGCCCTAGCTGCGATGCAAGGAAGATTACCTGCCGAGAACACCCCAGCTAATCAGCCGCAGGTCTGATTCAGCGACCTGTTCTAAATAAATCTCAAACAAACAAAACAATAACAATAAATATATGAGTAATAACAATAGACTAATCAGCATATCTGTGGATTTAACTAAAATCCCCGAATCAGCACTAATCACAGGCAA
>JAGVCD010000238.1 GCA_020059425.1 Chamaesiphon sp.
CTCAGCCATAGACAACTCACCGGCAGCATATCCATCACTAAAAAAAGGAGCACACTCAAATTCATGTAACGAAACAACCACACAAGCCCTTCACTGCTGGCTGCACACAGCCGAACGCTAACCGCCCAGAGTTTTTTTTGATAATGGACTCGAACCATTTGGGGATTACTCCCGTACCATTCTTTGACTTTCGCCAACTTCGTGAAAGGAAGGTGTCCAAACCCAGGACTGGGGTTGCTATTTTTAGCTGTTATTTTACAGGAATCGAACCTGTCGAACAGGGAGAGGAAATCCACTGTCTGGCCACCAGGCCACAGATCAGAGCAAAGTCTCTTGTGGTATACGCATCTTTAATTAAGGCGCACCGGTCAGGGATCCAGATCCTGAGCCGCTACAGAACTACTTTGAATCTGTCCCTAACACCTAAGCTATCATAAAACAACAGTCTGCCGACGTTCGTCCCATGTCTAGTTCTCCTGCCCCTCACTATCTCTGGGCTGCTGACCCCCAAGCAGCTTGGATACCTCCTCATAAACTAGTAGAAAACCGCTATCAAGTGCTGGCATCACAATTGTGGCTAGACACCAAAAGTAATGATCGCCCCGCAGCCCTCTGGCCACTGCCTGATCTAGCTTTACCCTATGTCCATCTCAGCCTCTACCATCTGCATTTGCCCCAGCTGTATGGTTTCTGTTTGCTTACTCGGTCTGGCAAAAAAACGGTAGAAATTCCACTTCTCGATAATGTGCCGATCGAACCCCATGGCCAACTGATGCCAGCCCTTACCACCGCCTGGCCAAATGCCTCTGCGCTCCAACAAGCCTACTGGCTCTGGCAACTTACCAATCTCTGGCAGCCTCTCGTAGATATCGGCGTCGGTTACAGCTTGTTAGAACCTAAAAATATTCGGGTACAAAATTGGCGGATTCGTCTTTGTGAACTGTTATCAGATAATCTAAACCCAAACGGTCGCAGTACAGTCAAGGGACTAAGCAGTACCTGGCATACCCTATTAGCCACTGCTCAACCAGCAGTGGCCGAAGTGATCTATCCCCTATTCAATGACATGCAGGTGGGGAAAATGGCAGTATCAGATTTATCGTCAGTTTTAAACCAATGTTTGTTAGAGCAGGCCGCTTTACTACCCATCGCTGTTCAAATTGCTGGGGGTACCGATGCTGGTCATGATCGCCACAACGAAGATAGTTTCTATCCCAGTAAAATTGATCCAGATCAAAATCATTTATCTCATTATTTAGGAATAGTTTGTGATGGAGTCGCTGGCCATGAAGGTGGTGAAGTAGCCAGTCAAAATGCTGTCAGGTCAATACAACTTCAAATTCAAGCCTTACTTAATGATGTCGCGCAAGAGAGCAAAATCGTTGCTCCCGCCCAAATTATTGATCACCTTAAATCGATAGTGCGAGTGGTTAATAACCTAATTGCACATCAGAACGACGAACAAAATCGGGAAGGTCGTCGCCGGATGGCCACCACGATGGTGATGGCCTTACAGCTACCCCAACAAATTCCCACTAGCCAGGGCATGGGCAACTCCCATGAAATCTATATTGCTCATGTGGGTGATAGCCGCGCTTATTGGCTAACTAGGCAATCTTGTCAGCAATTAACGGTGGATGATGATGTGGCACAACGAGAAATTAGACAGGGAAAGAGTATGCCGTGGCAAGTACAAGGGCGGCTGGATACTAGTTCGCTGACCCAAGCTTTGGGAATACGCTCCGGGGAAGACTTAACCTCAATGGTGCAAAGACTGATTATCATAGAAGATGGGGTATTATTGCTATGCTCCGATGGTTTTAGCGATCGGCAACTCATTGAAAAGTCTTGGCAAAATTATGTACCTCAGATTCTAGACGGCCAACTACCTTTAGCTCAGGCTACTCAAAATTGGATTCAGCAAGCTGCTCAAGAAAACGGCCATGACAATATTTCTTTAGTATTAATGTCTTGCCAAATTAGCAACCTCGATGAAATACCGCAACCAGAGATATCGGTGGCAGCACCACTCTCTTCTTCCAGATATAGATTTTTCCATTTTCTCAAACGTTTTGTTTGGATAGAATCATTACTAGGTATCATGGCGATCGGAATAATGGCGGCTTACCTGATGAATCCTCAATGGTTCCAGCGATTATTGCCCCAGCGTTCACCAACCTCAACACCAAAAACATTTCTGATCCCCGATCAGCCTGCCGTCCTGGAGAAAAATAATGTTGTCTAGGCTTGTCTTATTATTCATTCTTGCTGGTCTCACGGCTTGTGACCATAATGTTCAGCAAGCCCTAGCTCCTGATCCCCTCTTACTACCTAGCACCACGCCTACTGCTGTGCCGGAGCCCATAGTTATTCCCAGTCTAGAAGCTTCTCCAGCCACAATATTTAGTCCCACGACTGGCTCAGAACCGTCCGTCCCCACACCCAGTCCATCTAGCAATAGCAACACCAATAATTCCAATAACAAGTATTTAACTGAACTCAGTGAATTAGGAGTCTTGTCACCCACCGAAGCCCAACAACCCTTGAGTTCGATAGTAAATCGGCGAGAATATGCTCGCTGGCTGTTAGCTGCCCATAATAAAATCTATCAAGCCAACCCCAGCCAACAGCTCAAACTGGCGACTGTCGATACTCCACCATCTTTTATTGACGTACCAGCGAATCATCCTGATTTCATTGCCATCCAAAGCCTGGCTAATGCCGGAATTATTCCTAGTGCACTTAGTGACAGCAGCAGTTCCGGTGCATTTCAGCCAGATGTGCCCTTGACCCGCGAAGAACTGATTTTATGGAAAGTACCCTTAGATAATCGTCAAGCCTTACCCACTGCCTCGGTAGCAGTTGTCCAGAAAAATTGGGGATTTCAAGACACTGCTAAAATCTCACCAGCCATGCTGTCATCAGTATTGGCTGATTACCAAAATGGCGATAAATCTAACATCCGTCGCGCTTTTGGTTACACTACCTTATTTCAACCCCAAAAACCTGTTACTCTGGCAGAGACTCTTTCAACTATTTGGTATTTTGGGACTAATGATGGGAGGTCAGCCCATGATGCAATTATCAATACTTCTTCTCCGCCTCCATCTCCCTAAATGCTGTTGCTTTTGATTATCTAATGCGCCAATCTACTCTCCATCAGCTCAAAGTCTTTGAAACCGTTGCTCGCTTAAGTAGTATTACTAGGGCTGCAGAGGAACTATCTCTGACGCAACCAACCGTCTCTATGCAAGTCAAGCAATTGTCTAAAAATGTTGGGGCAACTTTGTTTGAACAGATTGGCAAAAAACTCTACCTCACAGAAGCAGGTCAGGAGCTATTTCAAACTTGTTGTCATATTTTTGAACAGCTGGCACAGTTTGAGATGAAAGTGGCCGATCTGCAGGGGATGAAAAGTGGGCGATTGAAACTAGCTACTATTACTACTACTAAATATTTTATCCCCCGGGTGCTGGAGCCTTTTTGTAAGATGTATCCTGGCATTGATGTAGCGCTGCAGATTACGAATCATGAACGGATTATGGATCGCCTCAGCCACAACCAAGATGACTTGTATATTGTCAGCCAGGTACCTGAGTCTGCTGATTTTGTGGCTCATCCTTTCCTAGAAAATCCTTTGGTGGTAGTGGCTCCAGCTAATCATCCCTTAGCTGGAGAATCCAACGTTCCCATTTCAGCGCTGCAAAATTCTCCTTTTATTATGCGCGAACGTGGTTCTGGTACTAGGACTGCTGTGGAAAATCTGCTATCGGAACATCATGTTTCCGTCAAGGTCAAGCTAGAGTTAGGTAGTAATGAGGCTATTAAACAGGCGATCGCCTGTGGTTTTGGAATCTCGGTTTTGTCTCAACATACTTTTACGCCCGAGTCCAAAATGCTAGGTCTCACTATTTTAGATGTTCAACACTTTCCGATTAAACGAGACTGGTATGTGATTCATCCAGCGGGCAAGCAGTTATCGATCGTTGCTAATACTTTTTGGGAATTTTTACAAACGGAAAGCAAAAAGTTTGTATTTTAGCTACGCGGCTGACCATTAGACTGAGAAGTACTTTGACTTTTTTTAATGTATTCCAAAATTCCTTGGGCGATCGCCTGAGCCATATTGGTTTGGTATTGTGCTTTTCCCAGCTGTACGACTTCTTCTGGACTCGACAAATAACCAGTCTCTACCAAAATGGCTGGAATATTTGATTTGCGCAATACCAAAAACCGGGCGCTGCGTGTCCGGCGATCATTCAAAGGTATTTTTAGATCAGTATTAAAAACATTGATAATTTTGTTGTGAACGGTATTGGCTAAATCTTCGCCGATATTGTAATAATAGGTCTCCAATCCATGTACATCAGGACGGTTGTCGATCGAATTGGCATGGATGCTCACAAAAATATCGGCTTTGGCCTGAGTTGACATTTGGACTCGTTCATCTAAGCCCACAAAATAATCCCGGTCGCGGGTCAGCTGGGCTGTGACCCCATTTTTCTTTAATATTTCGGATACTTGTAAGGCGATCGGGAAAATCACGTCTATTTCCCGCAGATTATTTACACCGATCGCACCCGGATCCTTCCCCCCGTGACCAGGATCTATCATCACTACAAACGGACGAGCCACCGGCTCATCTTTTTTGTTGGTGAACTTAGGAACTTCCCCAACAGTTTTAGAGTTGCCCGGAGCATTCGACTGGGTAATGGTTTGAGCTAATGGCTGGACTACCACCGGTTGTCCATTAACACCACTACCATTTGTGGTTACAGTTGGTGTTGGCTCAGCTAA
>JAGVCD010000032.1 GCA_020059425.1 Chamaesiphon sp.
AAAAAAACCATGAAAACAGACTTTTTGAGAGATTTCGGCAACTAAAAGCCATACTGCGACTGAGTTTATTTATGCAACAATGTCACCTTCAATTGTCATCCGACGACCTGAAGGTACGATGAATATTTCCAATTCACTAGCGATCGACTCTAAAACATTGCGAGGCAATATTTCTAATTCATTAGCCGATTCTAGCCGGTCAACTAATATTGCTGTGGACATAGGGATGTACCGCTCCTATTACTAAAATTTAATTGTTCGTTCACAGCTGCATCATCTACTCGATCTCCAAACCCAAAATACTGCAAGTTATGAATTTAAGATTCGCCAACAATCTTGAGCGATCGCCCAATCTTCTTGGGTATGAATCACAAAAATCCTTGCTTTTGATATAGTTGTGGCGATATCGGCATCAAGTGGTTGCTGCTCATTCTTGTCACGGTCTATGTTTAACCCTAAGAAATCTAAGGCATCACAAGCTGCTGCTCTTACTGTGGCAGAGTTTTCTCCGATACCAGCGGTAAAGACCAACGCATCCAATCGATCGAGACTCATTAGCATCGCTCCGATCGAGGAACGTAAGCGCTGAATAAACATGTCGAAAGCTAATTGTGCCCGAGGGTGATAAGTTAATGCTGCTGTAATTTGGCGCATATCCGCCGCCAGACCAGAAATCCCCTGTAAGCCGGAGGCTTGGTTAAGGAGGTGCTCTAACTTATCAGCGGTGTAACCTTTTTGCTGGAGTAGGTAAATCAAAATCCCCGGGTCTACAGAACCAGATCTAGTACCCATCATCATTCCTTCTAATGGCGTGAAACCCATCGTAGTATCTACGCTATGTCCACCACGAATCGCCGAGAGGGAGCAGCCATTGCCCAGATGACAGATAATTAAGCGCAAATCAGTAAGGCTGCGCTCCATCAATTGTGCAGTACGGGCTGCACAATATTGATGACTGATACCATGAAATCCGTAACGCTGAATTCCCTGTTCATACCAGTCATATGGACCGGAATAGACTTTTGCTGCCAATGGTAGCTGGGCATGAAATGCCGTATCAAACATTGCCACCTGCGGAATATCGCCGAGCAGCTGTTCCATAGCGACAATGCCTGCTAAGTTGAGCGGGTTATGGAGCGGGGCAAAGGTAGCAAGATCCTTGATCGCCTTTTTCACTTCATCTGTGATGATTGTGCTGTGGTGATACTGAGCACCACCATGTACTACCCGATGACCGACCACATCAATATCGGAGAGTTGATCGATCGATTGGGTTTGTCCTTGCCATAATTTGTTGATGGCATAGACTAGAGCAGCTGATCGATCGAGATCAGGAATTTTTTCTTGGAGGGTGATGCCTGAAGCTGTAGTGATTTTAATATCTGCTTCGCTGTCTGGAGTTATCCAGCTTACCCTACTTTCCCATAGGGGCTGTGGGGGATGCAGGGGTATATCGCCCGTAATGTCGTAAAGACAGCTTTTTTGGCTACTAGAACCAGCATTAAGCACTAGGATTTTCATAGTGTTTTAGACTTAATACCGCTGGATGCATCTAGTGGTGTTAAGTCTGGCCAGCGCCAGTTAACTATTTCGGGCTGGTCGGTACCATGTTCATTGGCATAACGACGACAGGAAATTTGCTGATTGCGAAGTTGTTCTTTAGCGTGGGCACCAGCTACTTGCAATTTAGGCACCCGATCAATGACATCGATCGCTAAGCTATACCGATCGACTTGGTTGATGATCGCTAGATCTAATGGTGTGTTGATATTGCCTTTTTCGCGGTAGCCTCGGACATGTAAATTGTGATGGTTATTACGCCGATAAGTGAGGCGGTGAATTAACCAGGGGTAGCCATGAAAATTAAAAATGATCGGTTTATCTAAAGTAAATAACGAATCAAAATTTTGATCGGATAATCCGTGAGGATGTTCGGTGTCGGGTTGAAGTCGCAGTAAGTCTACAACATTGATAAACCGAATCTTGAGATCGCTGAAGTGTTCGCGCAGTAGAACTGTTGCGGCCAAAGCTTCCTGAGTCAAGACATCTCCGGCACAAGCGATCACCACATCTGGTTCTTGCCCAACATCGGTACTAGCCCAATCCCAAATGCCTAAACCTTTGGTGCAGTGCTGAATAGCACTATCCATATCCAGGTACTGCAAGTGAGCCTGTTTATCGCAGACAATGACGTTTAGATAATCGGTGCTACGTAAGCAATGATCACTGACTGATAATAACGTGTTGGCATCAGGCGGCAGATAGATCCGAATAACATTGGAACTTTTGTTCATTACCAAATCTAAAAAACCCGGATCTTGGTGACTAAAGCCGTTGTGATCCTGTCGCCAGACGGTGGAAGTAATTAGTAAATTCAGGGATGAAATAGCCGATCGCCAGGGAATCTGATGGCAGCTTTCGAGCCACTTACAGTGCTGATTAATCATCGAATCGATCACATGGACAAAAGCTTCGTAAGTAGAAAAAAAGCCGTGCCGACCAGTGAGTAAATAGCCCTCTAGCCAACCTTCTAAGGTATGTTCACTAAGTATTTCCATCACCCGTCCATCAGTAGCTAGTTCGCTACCATCTTGGTCTTCTGGTAAATATTCAGCGACCCAGACCTTTTTACTGGCTTCATAAATGGCTTGAAGTTTATTGGAGGCAGTTTCATCTGGTCCAAAGACCCTAAAAGACTGCATATTATTTCGCATTACATCCCGTAGAAAAATACCCAAGGGCTGAGTATTACCCACTTCGATCGCCCCCGGTTTCAGCACCTCTACCCCATAAGCTCGAAAATCGGGCATTTTCAAAGCTTTACGCAATAGGCCACCATTAGCATGAGGATTAGCACTCATCCGCCGGTTACCCCGGGGAGCCAGCTCGCGTAGTTCTGGTCGTAGTCGTCCAGTTGCGTCAAATAATTCTGTTGGCCGATAACTACTCATCCAATCCGCCAATAATTGCAAACGAGCCGGATCTTTTTGGACATTAGTAAGGGGAACTTGGTGCGATCGCCAACTTCCGGCCACTTGATGTCCATCTACTGTTTTTGGACCCGTCCAACCCTTGGGGCTACGTAAAATAATCAGAGGCCAGCGCGGTCTGGTTACTACGCCACTGCGGCGGGCAGTGGTTTGAATTTGTTGAATTTCGGTTAGGCAGTGTTCCAGAGTCGCTGCTAGCGCCTGGTGCATACTTTCTGGATCTGAACCTTCCACAAAATAAGGAGTATAACCATAGCCCTGAAACAAACAATCTAGCTCGGCTGAGCTGATTCGTGCCAACACCGTCGGATTATTAATTTTATAACCATTCAAATGCAGAATCGGCAGAACAGCTCCATCTCGAATGGGATTCAAAAATTTGTTAGAGTGCCAGGCCGTAGCTAATGGTCCAGTTTCGGCCTCCCCGTCTCCTACTATCACCACGGCGATCAGATCTGGATTATCGAAGGCTACTCCATAGGCGTGGGATACGCTGTAGCCCAGTTCTCCTCCTTCGTGAATGGAACCTGGAGTTTCAGGAGTACAGTGACTACCAATACCGCCCGGGAATGAAAATTGCTTAAAGAAGCGCTCCAGACCCTCGGCATCTTCGCTTTTATCCGGATAAATTTCAGAGTAGGTACCTTCTAAATAAACTGGCCCTAAAATCCCCGGTGCCCCATGACCCGGTCCAGCCAAAAAGATCATATTCAGGTCATATTTCTTGATCAGTCGGTTCAAGTGGATATAGACAAAAGACATGCCGGGACTGGAACCCCAGTGTCCCAGCAGACGATTTTTAATATGTTTGGCTTGGAGAGGCTCCTTTAATAATGGATTGTCTTGGAGATAAATCATGCCGACTGCCAAGTAGTTACAAGCATTCCAGTAGGCATTGATATGGTGTAGCTCGATCTCATTTAATGGATTGCCGCTAATAGTCGATCTGGCCTCGCCAGATCGACTAGGGTTGGTTTCAGGGATTTCTGGAAAAGGAGTTATAGCCATAATTACTTACATGTATAGTTAAATATGACAGCAGGCAAAGGATAATCAGGAAAGAGCTGAGCGTAATTACAAGCAGGTATAGTCAATGATTAATTCCAGGGCCGGATTGTACTTCCCTAATATCGCTAGACTATTCAATTCAGATCAATGCAATAACTTCTGTTGTGCCACATCAATATTCTGTTGATCGAGCTGAACTCGATAGAATTATAGTCTATCAAACACTGTTAAATGTCAAGGGGATGGAGCTGGGGTAACTTCCAGCATGGCTAATTGAGGTGAGCGATCACGCTGACGGCGGACTACCGCTTGCAAATTATTGGTTGTGCATCAGAGTAATGTTGACTTGCTATAGTAAGAATCAAATAATCACCTTACTAAAACTATGGAATGTAAGCTCTGCGGCCATGACAAGACATA
>JAGVCD010000354.1 GCA_020059425.1 Chamaesiphon sp.
AAGATAATGAACTCAATTTAGATATGTTAGTGCGCCGTTTGGCACGTAAAGGCTATGAGGTGGTGAGCGCGGTGGATGGTGAGCAAGGCTTGTCGATGGCCATGACCGAAAAACCCGATCTGATTTTGATGGATATGAGTTTGCCCGGGATGGATGGTTGGGAGGCCACCCGCCAGATTAAAGCTAATCCAGTAACTCAGCCGATCCCAGTGATTGCTTTGACGGCTCATGCGATGGTTGGCGATCGAGAAAAAGCTCTCCGAGCAGGTTGTGACGATTACGACACTAAACCAGTCGAATTCCAACGGCTATTGGAAAAAATGGAAAATTTATTAGTTAAGGTTTCTCCCTAGCCATCGGTTTAGCCAAATATCCTTGCATTAGCATATCTCCTCCAATTTGCTCCCAAGTTACTCGTTCTAGGTTTAAAGCATCAGTCATTTTTAAGATATTTAAGTCTCCTACTGGGGTCGCCGTTGCTTGGCCACCCACAATTTTGGGTGCAATAAAAGTCAAAACTTTTTGGATTGCGCCCTCTTTAATAGCTGCTGCGGCTAGAGTGCCACCACATTCCCACAGCACCGATGATAAGCCTCGATCGAACAAATATTTCATCACTAAGGCTGGATCAAGCTGTGCTAAAATGACCACTTCGACTCCTTGATCGCGCAAAATCTGTTGGAGAGACTGATTGGTATCTAGAGCAGTAATTACGACCGTGGGAGCGATCGATGTATCCCATAGATGAGCAACTGCTGGCAGATCAAGACGACGACTCAATACTACCCGCAAGGGATTATGCTGACTAGCTCCATGACTGGTGAGAAATGGATTGTCGCACCGCAGGGTATTACCCCCGGTCACAATCGCATCACAGGTTGATCGCAATTGATGAACATAATCTCGCGATTCTGGACTACTCACCCAAGCACTGTGACCAGTTTGGGTGGCAATTTTGCCATCGATCGTCATGGCATATTTGAGAATACCCAGAGGGCGCTGATGGCGCATCCGTTGGATAAAGCCTTCGTTGAGTTGCTCGCAAGCCTCCCTTTCGATGCCAGTAATTACTTCGATCCCCGCCTGCTGTAGTCGATCGATCCCACGACCAGCCACTAAGGGATTGGGATCAATCATACCTACCACGACTTTTTTGATGCCAGCCGCAATTACCGCTTCGGTACAGGGTGGAGTCCGACCGTGATGATTACAAGGTTCTAAGCTGACATAAATCGTAGCCCCTTGAGCATTAGTGCCAGCCGCTCTCAGTGCAAAAACTTCGGCATGAGGCTTACCAGCGCCGGGATGCCAGCCTTCACCAATAATATTACCGTTTTGGACAACGACTGCCCCCACCATCGGATTAGGAGCCGTTTTCCCTTGGGCTTTTTGGGCAAGAGTTAAACAGCGTTGCATGATCTGTCGATCGAAGTCGGCGGGATAGTAGCTCACTAAACATTCAGTATGGAATTTTTGCTTTCTTCACTTTAACAGGAGGCTCTACCAAAGATTGATCAAAAACAAAACCCCCCAGTTACCATAAGGAACTGGGGGTTTGTTAGAAAAAATTAATCTTTTTTCCGAGGAATACGCGGAGGTTCCCGAAACGTAATGGCAAAAAAGATCACTCCTAGAGCCAACGCTGTTACCAAAATGTAAATAGTAGCTTCCATGATGAATACTATGTAAGAACTTTGTCAGAACTTTTTGTCAGTAACCGGGCGAAGAGCTGGCTCTTCACCCGGTTTAGCAATTAACCTTCAGATTTCAGCGTAGTGGTATCACCCAACTTCGCATACTTACCAAATTCGATTTGCTCTTCGATACCTTCTTCTACCCCAGCGAATACATCGCGGTAGATAGTCCGAGCACCGTGCCACAAGTGGCCAAAGAAGAACAAGAGAGCGAATACAGCATGGCCAAAAGTGAACCAACCACGAGGGCTAGTCCGGAATACGCCATCAGAACTCAGCTTCTCGCGATCGAATTCAAAGATTTCGCCACCTTGAGCCTTCCGGGCATACTGCTTAACTTTGGAAGCTTCTTTGACGGTTTGACCATTCAAAGCACCACCGTAGAAAGTAGCAGTTACACCAGCTTGTTCAAAACTGTATTTTGATTCTGCCCGCCGGAAAGGAATATCCGCCCGAACAACACCTTCCGAGTCAGTCATGATGACCGGGAATGTTTCAAAGAAGTTAGGCAAACGTCGAACTGTTAGCGTGCGACCTTCACCATCCTTGAATACGGGGTGACCAACCCAGGACTCAGCAATACCATCGCCCTTGTCCATTGCACCAGTCCGGAACAGACCGCCTTTGGCAGGGCTATTACCGACATAGTCAAAGAAAGCAAGTTTGTCAGGAATAGCTTGCCAAGCTTCCGCTTCGCTTTTGCCATTACTGATATCACCCTGTACCCGGCGCTGAATTTCTTGGGTAAAGTAACCACCATCCCACTGATAGCGGGTGGGACCGAATAGTTCGATCGGAGTAGTTGCACTGCCGTACCACATTGTTCCAGCTACGATAAAAGCAGCAAAGAACACCGCTGCAATACTAGAAGACAATACCGTTTCGATATTACCCATTTTGAGTGCCTTATACAGACGCTCTGGTGGCCGCACCGTTAAGTGGAAAAGACCAGCAATAATCCCGACCGTGCCAGCGGCGATATGGTGGGCGACTACGCCCCCCGGATTAAATGGATTAAAACCAGCCGGTCCCCATTCTGGAGCTACTGCCTGGACATGTCCAGTCAAACCATAAGGGTCAGACACCCACATCCCTGGACCGAATAGACCAGTGAGGTGAAACGCCCCAAAGCCAAAGCAAAGCAGACCAGATAAGAACAGGTGAATCCCAAACATTTTGGGCAAGTCCAGCGCTGGTTCACCAGTACGTGGGTCTTTAAATAAATCGAGATCCCAATAAACCCAGTGCCAAATAGCGGCTAGGAATAATAGGCCAGATAGAACAATATGAGCAGCGGCTACGCCTTCAAAAGACCAGTAGCCAGCATCAGCACCTGATTCACCAGGAACTATGCTCCAACCTCCCCATGATTTGGTAACGCCCAAGCGTGCCATGAAAGGCAGCACGAACATTCCTTGTCGCCACATGGGATTAAAAATAGCGTCGCTGGGGTCAAAGGTTAACAACTCAAAGAGAGCCATCGAACCAGCCCAACCTGCTACTAGAGCAGTGTGCATTAAATGTACAGAAATCAGCCGACCTGGATCGTTCAGGACTACTGTGTGTACTCGATACCAGGGTAGTCCCATTGACTACACGCCTCCTCGAAGTTAATAAAGTGTCTAAATGTTGAGATTTTTTTATATAGCAGTGATTGATGCTGCGATTTCATAGCTTATGTTAATCTTCTTCTGCCTTCAGAATCAAGGCTAACCCTACAGTTGACACAAGCTTGCTAGCTATTTGGCTAGGTATAATCGCACAGCACAGTTCAGCCTATTGAGTTTGAACAGTTTCCAGATTTTCTGAGCGACCTTTACAAAAATTTACAAATTTCACATTTCTTTGCTGGTACTCCCCATCAGCACAGTTATGATGAGAGCAGACGTAAAGATTCCCAAAAATTGCAGGAAGATTAGAGTTATGGGTGAAGCAAAACGGCGCAAACAGCAAATTGGTGAAGATTACGGCCAAGAGGCTCGGATTGTTTCTTGGTTACCATTCACGACTAGTCAAGCTTCCAAGTTCGTCAAAATTACTACCACTGGTGCCTGGACAGGCATAACAGTGTTGGTGCTGCTGTGGATTGCGGTGCGTTTCATTGGACCAGCTGCGGGTTGGTGGGCAGCTCAGTAAATATCATCTTTATGAATTCTTTAATCTGTGAGCAGTCTTAAGTCTAATGCCACTGCTTCGATCGAATGCTTAACATTGCGTAGATTATGCCATTCAGATTAGCTGCTAGTAGATTTCAGGAATTGATTAATAAATCAGTGTTTTGATCCTTACGATTTTTAACAAAACTGGAGAACAAAAAATATTAAAAAATAATTAAGGTTATAATTTAAATCTGTAAGGTGTATAGAGGAAGTTCTTAATGTTTGGAAGATTAGCAAATCAGCACCGCGAACTGGTCAAAGACCTGGTAATGAATCTCCAGGCATTGTCTATTGTCCTAGAGAAGAAAGGTTACCTAACGGCTTGGTATACTTGTGGGGCAGAATTAAATAGTGCCTCTTTTATGGTCAGCTTGACTGATGGGCACCAAATCCGATTTTTGGTTTCAGATTATGGCATTACCTGGACAGAAATTCGGGACGATCGAGAACTCATGAAGCTAGAAGGCGCTGAAGCGATCAACCAGCTTCAGGAACTAGCGGCCTTGGCAAAGGTTGCGGATCTAGTGCCTACCTATGCAAAATAGCTAGCTTTTATAGATGCAAATTCTTGAGCATTAATGTTAACGTCGGAAATGGAAATGTATAGATATTACCCCCAGTCGCATTAATGCAACCATATACGGCTTCGCTTCAGGCAGGATGGCAACACCAGTTTGTTGAAACCAATAACATTCGCTTGCACTGTGTCACACAAGGAGAGGGCGAGCTCATTGTCTTGCTCCACGGGTTCCCGGAATTTTGGTATTCTTGGCGACATCAAATCCCGGTCTTGGCTAGACATTTTAAGGTGGTAGTCCCAGACTTGCGCGGTTACAACTATTCCGATAAACCGACCAGCGGTTACGATTTAGACACTTTGAGCAACGATATTATGGGCTTAATTAAGTCTTTGGGTTATACCAAAGCTCATGTTGTCGGACATGATTGGGGTGGGGTCATCGCCTGGCATCTGGCGCAAAAGTTTCCCCAAGTGCTAAACCGGCTAGCTATTCTCAACGCGCCCCATCC
>JAGVCD010000122.1 GCA_020059425.1 Chamaesiphon sp.
ACCACCACAAGCGATGGTGGTAAAGGAGAGGCTGAACGCCATGAAAATAATGATTAATTTTCGCAACATAAATTGGGATTGCATCGTGAATAACTCCTCTTTGATTTTAGCTTGGCTGAACTGCTATCCAGACCCACTGGTGATGTAGCTTAACTAAAGATCTAACATCTTTTCTTGGGCAACTACTAGTGCAGTTTTCCGTATTTACTTAGTTTGGCCGAAATAAATGGGCGTGGGCAGGATTATAGAGGTGCGATCGATAGCCCTCTACCTCTCCCAAAGCTGGACTGATAATATACATGGTGGTGCGGAGGAGCTGCTCCTGCTCGGTAACTTTAGCCATTTCGGTCAGTGGGACTACCAAAATTTTTTCCTCTGGCCAACTCACTCGCCAACAGATGGCCACTGGGGTAGTGGCTAGATAATGCTCTAATAGCTGAACTTGAGCAGCTTTTACTTGTTTGGCCGCTAGATATAGACAAAGGCTGGACTGGTGAGCGGCCAAGCTGGCTAGCTGTTCAGAACTAGGCATGGCTGAGGCTCTACCCTGGGCGCGGGTCAAAATAATGGTTTGGACTAGCTCTGGGACTGTTAATTCTACTTGCAGCCGCGCCGCAGCTGCTTGGTAGGCGCTAATTCCTGGAATCAATTCACAACTTATGTCTGCTGCCCGTAGACCCTGAATTTGTTCGGTGATGGCACTGTAGAGGGTTAAATCACCAGAATGTAACCGCACGACCATTTTGCCCGATCGCACTCGATCGATCATCAAGGGCACAATTTCTTCTAAGGTTTTGCTACTAGTGGCAATCACTTCAGCGCTGGGCTTTCGACCTTGCAGCATCTCAGCAGGAATTAAAGAATCAGCGTAGACCAGCACATCAGCCTGGGTGATTAGTCGCTGGGCTTTGATGGTTAAAAGATCCGGATCGCCTGGACCAGCGCCAATAAAATAAACCTGTACCTTTTTCCCCATTAGTTATCTACCGAAACGCGCGATCGCTGCCGATATAGCAACAGTAGTCCGATCGATCCAATGCCAATGCTCACCAAACTCACCACCTGCGAGATGCGCAAACTGCCTAGCATTAAGCTATCCATGCGTAAACCTTCAATCCAAAAGCGTCCCAAGCCGTAGGTAATGAGGTAAATCATAAACAAACTGCCATTTTTGAGGGGCTTACGGGATGTCAGGCTGCGGTTGAATAACAGCACTAACAGGCCAAATATTCCCAAATTCCACAGCGATTCGTATAAAAAGGTGGGATGGAAGTATTCATTGTCGATCAATCCTTCTGGGCGGCGATTGGAGGGAATATATAATCTCCAAGGCCAGCTGGGATCGATCGGTCCGCCAAAAGCTTCGGAATTAAAGAAATTACCCCAACGACCGATCGCTTGACCCAAAACCAAGGAGGGCGTAGCCACATCGGCTAAGTCCCAAAACTTGACCTGCTTGATTTTGGCGAAGATCAGTGTGGCCAAGGTGCCGCCAATGATCGCTCCAAAAATCGCAATCCCCCCTTGCCAAATGGCAATAATTTCTTGAGGATGTTGGCTATAATAATCCCATTTGAATAGCACATAGTAGAGGCGGGCGCAGGGAATAGCGACCAATACTAGCCAAATCGATAAGTCTCCAACCAGTTCACTATTCATTTGACGTTTCTTCGCCAAATACATCGAAAGATTCACCCCCAGGAGCACCGCCGAGGCAATTAACAATCCGTACCAACGGAGGGTAAAGTTACCGATCTGAAAGATATTTGGCCCGGGAGAGGTGAAGAGCAGGTAATTATGCAGCATTTTGGAAATCGTCTGGGCGAATAACCTTATGATATATCCAAGCGCAACAGCATTTTTTTGGATCGTAACCTGCGGCTGCGATACCAGCATTACAGTAGAGGTTGAGGTGTAGAGGATGTCGCGCAAAGACCAATTTCATGAAGCTGTCAGACATGCTCTAGAAAAAGATGGCTGGCTTATTACTCACGATCCCTTTACCATCCAAATTAGTGAGGCAGTCAAGCTAAAAATTGATTTAGGGGCAGAAAGTACGATCGCCGCTCAACGCGATCAAGAAAAAATTGCGATTGAAATCAAAAGCTTCATTACAGACTCAGATATTAGCGAATTTCATGCGGCTTTAGGACAATACTTAAATTACATCCAAGCTCTTGAAGATAAAGAGCCCGATCGAACTCTCCATCTGGCAGTCCCTCTTGAAACCTACGACGACTTCTTTCAACTTGCCTTCGTCCAAAAATCTCTTAAACGTCACCAGATCAACCTGATTACTTACGATCCGATTAAGGAGAAAATCACAGCATGGATAAGCTTCAACAATACCGACAAATAATTCGGCAGATTCTCACCGAACAAGCGCATCCCTATTCTCACTCTAATGATGTAGAAACTGAAATTATTTGCGACACTGAACATGATCACTATCAACTTGCTTATATCGGCTGGGAAGGACAGAAGCGTATTTTCAGCCTGATTCTACACTTTGATATCAAGGATGGCAAAATCTGGATTCAATACAATGGCACCGAAACTGCGATCGCCCAACTCCTGACCGATCAAGGAGTTTCTGCATCTGACATTGTGTTGGGTTTTCACTCCCCTTTCAAGCGGCAATTCAGTGGATATGCTTTGGCGTAAGCCGCTCAATTTATCTGATTGTATCCAGCAGCCTCACCCATCGATTATCCCGCTATCCCAAAACTACCTTATGACATCAGCTACCGCCCTTTTGGGCATGGATTTAGCCGCTTTAACCCAATGGATTCAGGCCAAAGGCCAACCCGCTTATCGGGGTAAGCAATTGCACCAATGGTTGTATCAAAAAGGGGCGCGATCCCTGCAAGATATCACCGTATTTTCTAAGCAATGGCGATCAGAAGTGCAGGATGTGAACATTGGCCGATCGATCATCCATCAGCGATCGGTAGCAACCGATGGCACGGTGAAATACTTATTGCAACTGGCCGATGGCCAAATCGTGGAAACTGTCGGTATTCCCTCTGGCCAAAGATTGACAGTCTGTGTCTCTTCCCAGGTGGGGTGCGCGATGGCTTGCAATTTCTGTGCCACCGGTAAAGGGGGTTTTACTCGCCACCTGCAAATCCATGAAATTGTCGACCAAGTCTTAACCGTCCAGTCCGATTTTGGCGAGCGGGTTAGCCATGTGGTGCTGATGGGCATGGGAGAACCGCTGGCCAATATGGATAACGTGCTGGCCGCTGTGAATTGTTTGAATCAGGATGTGGGCATTGGTCAGCGATCGATCACTCTTTCCACGGTGGGTATTCCGGGCAAAATCCTAGAACTAGCTAGGCACAATTTACAAATTACCCTGGCAGTTAGTCTGCATGCCCCTAATCAAAGACTCCGAGAATACTTAATTCCGACCGCCACCAATTATCCCCTCGCCGAGTTGTTGTCTGACTGTCGCGATTATGTAGAGATCACTGGCCGTCGGTTGAGCTTTGAGTATATTTTGCTGGCCGATGTGAATGATCAGCCAGAGCTAGCCATGGAATTGTCTAAACATTTACGAGGTTTCCAATCCCACGTTAATTTGATCCCGTACAATCCGATCGATGATGCCGATTATCAAAGACCCGATCGACAACGCATTCAAAAATTCGTACAAGTTCTAGAGCAGCAGCATATTGCAGTCAGCGTGCGTTATTCCAAAGGTCTAGAAGCTGACGCGGCCTGTGGTCAATTGCGGGCAACCAAAAAAGCAGCAAATAATCACCAACTCCCTACCCGTGTCTAAACCCCAAAAAATTGACTTGCAGCAAGAATATCCTTGCCCCTGCTGTCGGGGCAAAATTAATCCGTTGGTTTTGACGGAGGCTTTGGGCTGCGATCGCTGCCATAAGATATTTGTGTTGCGGAATGACAGTTATGCTCTAGAACAGGTTTCCAGCCCCTATCCGCACAGCTGGCAATGGGATGGTCAGACCTGGCGATCGCCCAAATCTCTTTCTGCTAATAATTTTCCGCTCTACACCACCATTGTATTGAGTTTCGCTGGTGTAGCCTTTGGTGCCTGGTATTTCTGGACTGGTAGCCAAGTGTCCCCCTCGCCGCCACAGCCAGTGACTGGCGAAAACCAAGAGCATTGACATATTTTAGGTATGATAGTTAGTTGTTCAACTTGACGATGCCCTTTTACTGTTCAGCCTATGACAACC
>JAGVCD010000182.1 GCA_020059425.1 Chamaesiphon sp.
AAATTCATTGTTAGCGACTATTTTCAGGCGATCTTTAATCCTTTTATGGTGAAAAGTGTGGCGCATATGTTTTTAGCCACGCTCGAAACCTCACTGTTTGTAATTGGTGGCATCAGTGCTTGGTATATTCTCAAAAACCGCCACACCGAATTTTTTGCCCAGTCCCTAAAAATTGTTTTGGCAGCAGCGATCGCCGTCACTCCTCTGCAAATCTATGTGGGACACCTCAGTGCTGAGCAAGTGGCTCACTACCAGCCCACCAAACTGGCAGCAATGGAAGCCAAGTGGGAGACTAGCCCAGCTGGTCAACCGGCCGACTGGAGTTTATTAGCTTTGCCCGATGAAAAGGGAGAGAAAAATAAATTAGAAATTAATGTCCCTAATGGCCTGGGTTATATTCTGGAGTTTCGCAAAAATCTCTCTGCTCCAGTATTGGGATTAAAAGAATGGCCAGCATCCGATCGACCAAAAATGGTGGGCTTAATATACTATTCTTTTCGGATCATGAGTGGCATTGGTTTTTTCTTAGCGGGTTTGATGCTGTGGAGTTTGCTGCAATGGCTACGGGGCAACCTATCAGCAACTAAAATCATTGCTCAAAAGTGGTTTCTACGCACCTGGATTTTTGCGGCGCCCTTGGGTTATATTGCAGTGGAATCAGGCTGGATTGTCCGCTGCGTTGGCAGACAACCCTGGACAATGTACGGAAAAATTCGTACAGCTGATGCTGCTTCGCAGATTCCAGCTAGTAATGTTCTGACTACACTGATTGCTTTTGCGGTAATTTATTCTATTTTGTTGGTTTCAACACTGTATTTTGGTAGCCGGATTATCGGTAAAGGACCAAATCTAGAGTTGCCCTTACCAGGATTAGATGGTCAATTTATTACAGCTCCGGCGATCGCCGTGCCTAATCAACGACCACTGGAAGCTCAACAGTAAGAATATTTATGGCTGAATCTTCCCACAAAAAACCAGGTGATGAATTTCTTGCTTGCCAATCACCTGATTTTTAGCTCTTAAAGATTCACAAAATCTATTATTTAGAAGTTAACGAAGTACTGGACTTCAAAGGCAGTGATGCTACTGGCACCGATGGGGAATAGGGAATAAAGTCCAGATCATTTTTAGGCACGCTCGCTTGAACAGGCATCCGCGTACCAACCTTCAACTCAAAGCGATATCCACCCAATTCAACAGCAGGCTGAAAGATACCATAACTCACCGCTCTAACACGCCGAGCTATTTCTTCATCACTCATATCTGGCGTGATGATGCCCAGCTGGTTAAATTCTTTTCGGCTACGGGGATGTCTAGTCCAGTTTTCATTGGCTTCTGGTAATGCTTCACCAGTCAGAATTTTTCCGACTATTTCATAAAACAGTACTAATTGAAATTCATAGGTTCTTTGCAGTAAAGAGCTAACATCATCGGTGGGGAAGACAGCAAATCTTTTAACGGCTATGATTCTGCCGGTATCTACTGTGCTAGCCATATGATGACAGGTTGCCCCATATTCGGAGGCATTTTCATACAGGGCATAATTATTGCAGCCAATGCCGGGATAGTCTGGTGAAGCCGGGTGAAAATTGATCGCCTCCAGTTGAGCAGCTTGAATGACAGATAAAGGCACCACCCATCGGCATAAATATGACAGGATGTATTCTCCACGCCAATTTCTAATTTCTTCTGGCATTGGTTCGCCCCAAGCAGAAAAGTAAGATGTCACGTTTTCAAAATTATCTTCGACAAATTTTAATGCTCTATTGCAATATTCATCGTCTTTTTTGCCCAGGAATAGAACGGAATTGGTTAATTTGATTGTCATGGATTAGTTTACTTGATTTTATTGATTACCGAGAGTGAAGCAAAATTCCTTTAAGGCAGCAGTCGCGACCTGTGGATATTTACAACTTTCAAAACTAAACTTGTCTTCAGGTTTAAAAGTTTTAGTGGCGGCCAGTTGTTGCCATAACTCTAGCCAAATATCCAAATGGGCAACTAGCTCGATCGCATTTTGCTGCTGGTTCAGAGGCAATAGATAACCCTTAGAAAGAATTAAAGTTCGGATTTCTCGATTATTATCTCTTAGTATTTTAGCAAATAAGAATTGCCTACCATCTGAGTGAAAATTTTGATATGCAGCCTCACCCCGTCGGAAGTGCATACTCAAAGGACCTAATAGCTCCGAAACTATTCTTGATTGATCTTGTGTTGATATAAGCATAAGCTACATTACTATTGATATAAGTTATTAATAGTGACGTAGCTTATAACAAATATTACTAATTACTATCTTTTTCAGCTATATGTACTAATTCAATTAAGCCTAATAATTGTGCTGCAATAGTAATTGCTATCAATTTCTGCCCCAAGGTCAACTACCAAAAAAGTTAGTTTAGAAAAAGTTTTTAACTTCTTATTCGCCTAAGTAAAAAGATTTTTTCTACCCATTTCTTTGGTTTAATCTAATCTTGAATGATACTTAGCACTTAATGTAACAACACCAGTACTTTAAATATTTGACAATGTAGATAAAAATATTTTCCGGACAGAGCTGATGATTATTTCTGGTGATCCGATCGGTTTCATCCATACATCATTTGCGCCAGCCACAAAAAATTCTTGAATAGTATCAATATCAAATTTCTGGGTAAGAACCACAATTGGCAGATGACACCAATTAGTATCTTGACGAATCATTTGGCAGACTTCTAAACTGCTAGCATCAGATGCTAGCAGATCGATAATTACCAGATCTGGATTGGAGATAGTCAGGTTTGACCACAGCAATTGAGGCTGTTTAATCGAAGTAAGATGAAAATTAAGTGGCTCTAGAGTTTGGTGTAAAGACATCAACGTCGATGTATCATCATGCAGTACTAAGATCTTCTTACCTTCAGCCACAATTTTTTGCTGTCTAACGATTTTTTGGACTGTTTGAAATACAAATTTGGCTGAATTTGACTTAGCCATAAACCAAAGAGCATTACTACTGGCCACCATTTGGCGCGTAGCTAAATCAGTACAATTGCTCCAAATAATTACTGATAATGGGAGCGACATAGCACTAACTGCGGTCAAGATTTGACGAGCTGTTGCTAAATCCTGGGCAATGGAGAGTTCGAGGACTAAAATAGGCGGACAGATCGGACGATCGATCTCAATACTAGCAATCTTAGAAAACAGCATTTGAATATCGGTGACAGTCTGAACACTCAGGCCAGCTTGCTGGGCGAGCACCGCTAATTTTGCCGCAGTTTTTGTATCTGGGTCGGCAATTAGTAATGATGAAGACGGCTCTACTAAAGAGGACAAAATTTTGGGAAGTATTGGTGATGGGCGAAGACGGTAGCCAACACCATAGACTGTTTCGATCGGATCGGTGGCCATACCTGCCGCCTTTAGTTTGTGTCTTAAACCCTTCATATGAGTACGAACAGTTTCTTCGCTGGGGTGATCATCACCCACCCACAGATGTTCAATAATGACACCATAACTAAATACGCGGTGCATTTCACCAGCTTTACTAGTGAAGCTATCATGCAACAGCAGTTCTAATAAGGCGTATTCTTTGGGCGTTAGACTTAATATTTTTTGTTCAAAGGTAACTGTTCTGCTGATGGCTGCTAATTGTAGATTCCCCCAAGATAAAGTGGACGAATTAATGGTCGGCCCGCGCCGCCATAAGGCTCGCATCTTAGCAACTAGTTCTTCGCCATGAAGCGGCTGTACCATATAATCATCAGCACCGGCATCCAGTCCGATCGATCTTTGATGGCTATCATTGTGCTGGGCAATCAGCACAATAGGCATTTGTTTACCGCTATTACGCACTTGGCGACAAAGACTGATCCCATCAAGCTGGGGTAGGATTTCATTGATAATTAACAAATCATATTCGTAGGTATCAATAAAGCGCCCAGCCGATTGTCCATCAGTGGCCATATCGATCGCATAGTGCTGGGCTGCCAGCATGGCACACCAAGACTTAGCAATAGCAGGTGATTCAGCAGCTATCAAAATTCTCATGCTGTGGCTCAGCCCAAAGATAAATTAGCTAGTGTGTAGTTGCAAGTCGGGACGTTCTTCGGGCAAGATTGCTCCAGCTACCGGGCAAACTTGCAAACAAATCCCACAATCAATACAGGTGGAAAAGTCAATCCAGTACCAATCAGTCCCAATAGTATTTTTGCCGGGGCCTTCATGAATGCAGGCTACTGGGCAGGCGCTAACACAATCGGCCACACCTTCACAAATATTAGTAACGATCGAATGAGACATGCAATAAAAGCTCAAAAGCAAGTGTAGACCATCCACCACTTTATCAAAAAATTGGTATTGAAATTAGCTATTTTTGGCGGCCTGCG
>JAGVCD010000428.1 GCA_020059425.1 Chamaesiphon sp.
CAAATTGCCGAGGCGATCGACTACTCGATTTCTTCGGTGAAGAGATTTGTGCGGCAAGTGAATCAGAAAATTGAAGGGGCAATTCAGGTGCGATCGCGGCAGGTATGGGTGACGAAATTCTTTGCTTATACGGTCTGGGAATACCGGGTAAATTGGCAAAAAGTGACCAGCTTTTTGACCTCTCAAAAAGCCAGTACAGACCAACTAGAAACGGCTACGATGGCGGAAAGTTCCCACCTCCATTTTGAGCTAGGGGGGGGGCAAAATGAGCTGGGGGTAGCTCAAAATGAGCTTACATATAAGAATCAATTTAAAGATCATGTTAAAGAAATTAAGACCTCCCCTACCCCTCCGAAAAAAATCAATGGGCAGAGTGGGGTGAACCCGGAATTGGAATTTATTTCACCGGAATTAGAAAACGATCTTCAGACTACGGCCACTGGAATACCAGAGCTGATAGAAACAAAATCAGATATTAGTGAGGACAGATCTTCCGCCGCCGCCGAAAAAATGAATATAGCCAGCCGTAGCGCCGCCGCCTTGGGCTTAATCTGTCAAAATAACCCAGATGGTAGTAAGTCTTATGTTCCTAACCCTGCTGGCCAATCTAGAGGCCGATCGGCATGGGTTGACCAAGGAATTGCTTTAGGCTTTTGGGAAAATAAAGAGCAAGCGACCGCGTTTCAAGGTCAAATTGCCCAGTATGCCCGGAATCAAGATTGGTGTCGATCGCCTTTAGACTATGCCAACTCGACTATTAAAGGTTTACTAGCTGGGGATAACCCAAAAGCTGATCGGTATTGGGAAGCTTGGCGTAACAATCAGCCAATTGGCTGGGAAAATTTATTTGCTTGGGAAATTACTCCAGGTGTGGTAAACACTGCTTTTGCTAATTGGGTAACAACTCAGTTATTTGACAGCACCAAGTCACCAGCGGCGAATACTGCCGAAGCTGCTAAACAGATTAAATTTAATGCACGGGCATTATGGGAAAGATATCAGCGGGAAGTGGCTAGAGAGGTGCAAGTAGCCGATGAAGCTCAGCAGCGCGGCCAAGCTTATTTACCACCAGCGGCTTTGCTACCCCGCACTGACCAACCTACTAATGAACAGACCTATGCAGCGATCGATCGCTTAACCCAGGCGCAAGCAGTTGCTCTACCCGCTACTGGATTACCTCAGCTACCAGCAGTAACAGAGCCAGAAATTAGCATTGAAGAATATGCAGCTGCCACAGACAAAGCCGACATTATGGAGCGGATGCGCCGGATTGGCGGTTTAGGTGCTTCACGCCAAACTAGAAGCCCTGAACAACCAGCTTTGAACAAATCTTCAACTCCTGTTGAAATCCGAGCATCGATGACAGTTTTTACAGCTTCTGAACCGCTAGAATCACCCCCACCATTACCAGTCAAGCCCTTATCTATGACGCTATTACCAGAGATAATTCATCGCCGGAAAATGCTGGAAACCCAATACCGCAGACAAAAACCGCCTTATGATTTGGCAACTGCGGCTAAGTATTTGGTGTGGTCGGAGCAGGGGAATGAAGAAATGAAAATAGAGGCGATTGACTGGTTATCGGTTCATGGAGGAAGCTTACCGGACAAATCGATTTAAAATACCGCCGTCTCTAATCTCATTGGCAATTACTCCGCGAATAGCTTGGGTAAACTTGGGGCCAAGTTGATCATTAACTGCTGGCTGCGATTTGCCATCAGATTGTAGATTGACATCGAACTTTCCATTTAGTAACCCGCCTAAGCCGCTGAAATTACCACCAGATAGACTGCTGCTATTGCCGCCAATAACTCCACCGCGATCGTAATTGAGGATGCCATTAGGAAACTTTTGATGATAAGCCGCTGTCTCTGGCAGATTAAGTATTCGTTCGCCGCGCTTGCCCACGATTACCGTCGCGCCTTGTCCTTCGCGTCGGATAGCTGCTGCGATCGCCCCATTACCAGCTCCGAAGGCTTCATGACCTTGACCACCAGGAATCAGGCCACCATCAGCAAAGCCTAAGATACCGCCGATAAAGTTTACTGCTCCGCCTAGGATGCCAGCATTAGAACCTTTCCCACCACCACCATCAAATAATTGGTCAGTAAACTTCTGTGCCAATATTTTGATCATGCCCTGTACGATATTATTGAGGGCACTTTGCCAGATTTCATCAAAGCTTTTGGTTCCGGAAATTAGCTCGGTTATGAAGCCCTGGACTTCACTACGGGCAAGCTTTTGTAGTGCAGTAGTACTAGCATTAATGGAGTTAGACAGCGTATCAAATTCTTGGGTAATGCTGGCTAGATTGATGCTGTGGAGTTTGTCGATCGCCTGACTAGCGCTATCAACTTGTTGCTGGGGAATTTGGGTTCCACCAGCTCTGGTCTTGGCCACCTGATAGCTGAAATCGGCCTTTTGTTTGTAGTAGCGTAAATCTTCATTGCCGATCGCAGCGGCTCGACCGGGTACTGCGGCTTCTCTAAATTGGCCTTGAGCGATTAAATTCTTACTTTGTTGCTGGGCTAAATCTACGCCGGGGCTGTAGAGCAAATCGGTGGTCGATACCTTTTGACGGGCTTCTACAGTTTCGGCTAAGGCGGCTTTGATTAAGGCTTGGCTGGCTAGTACTTTGAAAGCGGCATTCTTATTGTCATCGGCTTGGGCAATTAGCTTTTCCACATCCCCAATTAACTTATTCAAGTCGGGGTCAATGATGCCGATATCACCTAGCGATTGTTGACGCTCCCGCAGAGTGTTTAGACTTTCTTGCAGCTGACCCTTGGTTTTTTCAACTTCGCTAGTTAATTTAGTCTGGTCGATTTCAAACTGAATTTTGACCTTAGTTGGTTCATCTGGCGCATTCTTTAACTTAGTTTCTAGGGCATCAACCTTTACCCGTTGGGTTTCTTTATCTACTAACTGCCGAGACTTCTCGTTCTGAGTGTTAACAGTGCCCTGAAAATCGGTAGCATTAGCGGCTTTGCGTTGCTGATAATTACTTTCAGCTGTTTGTTTGCGACCTACTAAAGCAGCCCGTTCTTGATTAAAATCAATGGCTTCTAACTTGGGATTGCTGATTCCGAGCCGTTGATTTTCCACTAGGCGTTTTTTGTCAGTATTTAGATTGGCCAGAGCATCATTAACTTTAGCTACTTCCTTATCTCGCTTGGCCTTGCCTTTGACATCGCTAATTTCTTGGTCAACAGCAGCGATCGACACTTTATCAGTGAGGCCAGCTTTGCGGGTTTCTAGGCTAGCTACCTTTTGGCTGGCGTTATTAGTGATGCCCTGGTCACGGCGATCGCGGGTAGCATCTAACTGCTGGTCGGTGGTTTTACGTTTGGCCAGGACATCATTCTGAGCCTTTTGCACTTCTAGCACTCGTAACTCGGATTTTCGCAATTCCTCATTCTTAGAAATTACCTCTTCAACAGCCTGAATCTGGCCGCTATAGTCCATATTGTCAGAGCCACCGACCGCAATCTTAGACTCGCGATCGGCCTTTAGTCTTTCGATGGTTTGCTGGCTCTCAATCTTTTTCCTGTCGTATTTGTCATTAATGGCTTGGCGATCGCTTTGGTAGCGTAGATTTCCTTTGGCTTGACCATCACTGCTTTTAGTTTCAGCTTCCCGTAATTTCCCCCTGTCTAGCTGTTGGTCAGCAGCATCAACTTGGCTTTGAGACTTTTGTCTAGCGCTGTTGCCTTGCTTGGCTTTCCTTTCATCAGCTGCTCGTTTTTCTAAGGCTTTTTTGACTAAAGGATCTTTTCTTATTTCTCCCAGGTTATAAAACAGATCACCGGGATTGTAATTAGGCTGAGTGTTTTCTGGTTGCTTTTTAGAGGCTTTTCGTTTGCCTAAGACATCGTTTTGAGCTTTTTGTACTTCTAACACCCGCAATTCAGACTTGCGTAGCTCCTCGTTTCTTTGAATCACAGCCTGAATGACATTAATCTGACCCAGATAGTTAGCGCCGTCGTTGCGGTTGTACTTAATTTCTTGACCACGCTTGATATCTAGCTTCTCGATCGCCTGGGCATTCTTGGCGTATTTGCCATCAAATTTATTATTGATAGCTTGGCGCTGGGTCTCGTAATTGAAGTTTCTGGCGATCGGTAACTTACCCGCCCTGGCTTCTTTCTCTTTAACGCTACCTGTTTCTAGCTCTAGGCTGGCGTTAATTAGCTGAGTTTGCAGCTTCTGCCAGCTGGTGGTTACTTTGTCTTGAGATTTTTGCTCAGTGATTTGCCCTTTCTGGGCAGCTTTGGCCGCTCTTAGCTGCTCTCTTTGCTCCTTTCGGTCTTGTCTTCCCTGCTCTTTGTATTTTGCTAGTTTTTCGGGGTCAGTTTCTCCCTGATACTGTTGACCCCCTTTACCTTTGCGCGGGTCTGGCTTGAATCCTCTCTTACTGGCAATCATTACAGGTACTACATCAGTAATGCTTTTGCCAATATCTTTGCCAGCTGCTTGACCAACCGACTCAGCATTAGGTAGCTTCCAGTTTTGCAATCCTTGATTAGCAGTAGCTTGTAGCCTACTAACTAAGCCCTTGCCAGCTATATCACCGCCTTTTTGTCCGGCTTTGTCCATCTGGGATAAGAACTGTCGATCGTCTGCGACCAGAAGGATTGATACGTTGTTGTTCATTTTGGGTTGAAAGTATTGCTATTAGACATTAAATTGCAGTTGCATTGGCTTGTTAACATGCTTTATAATGGTAGTTATAAATTATCAGATTTCTGATTTTTTATATGCGAATGGCGATCGCCTGTCTGGGAAGAACTAACGATCGCCACTCTAACCCAACCTTGTGAAAAGTGAGTTATTTTTTATTATGCCTCAGACCTGGACTTACCCAACGATACAGGCGCAACCCTGTGACTTTATTTGTGGCTACTTTTCGCCGTTGCTGCAAGTTTTGGACCATATTGTTTACCCCAACGGGAATATTTTGCTGACTGCCACCAGAATATTTTCAGCTGATTTTGTCCGGCCAATTGATGAAACATTCTTATTGGCTCCGGGGGATGAAGTTATTGCTAAACCGCAGCTGCATTATGGGGACATTGTTTCAGCCAGGGGTACTTATCAGCCCTTTGATACTTACCTGGCGATCGGGGTCAGTATTCAAGAGATTTCTCTAGAAGATAACTGGCTGCAATCTTGGGATGTGCAACTAAATGGCCAAAACATCGGCGATGTGATTTGGGAGACTGACAAAGGCTGTTCCTGTAATGGCCTTCACTATCGTTCTGTTTATCAGGCGGCGAATGTCGCTGCTGAAGAATTTCAAATTCGTAAGGCTGTTGCTGTTCTAGAGCCAGTTTTTTAACTTAATCATTGCTGCCTTTACTGGCAGCGAACCACTCACTAAAACCATGCCTACCAAGAAAACTACTAAAACCATCCAACCCGAAATTATGAACCCACTTGAACCTGAAATTTTAGACGAACAAATCTTGGATCACCCAGATGTTGATCAACAGATGCAGTTTGATGCTTACCATTACGATGATGACTCTGTAATATTGCCAAAGGCATCACAGGAGTATGACCCTTATTTAGATGACAGCTACTCCGACCCAGATGCTACTTATCCCCGAATCCAAACATTGCGCGGCGAAGGTGCCCAAAAACCCTGCTGGTTTATCCCTCAGTCACAACTTGATCAGGCGGGCTGGCTTGACCCTAACCCAGAATTATCAACCTATCACTTTGCTGGTGGCGACTCCGAAGACGGCTTGATATTGTATCAACCGCGCTTACTGGTAGCAGCCAAAACCACCTTACTTGCTTTCGATCGCGAAGCTAGCACGAAGGCTAACCGGATGATTCTATGTGGTGACTACAACCGCCTGTCGGAAGAAGTGAAAGAAAACTATGGGATGGTGCAATTCTTGCGGCTGTACCTACTGGACGAAAACAATGCCCCACTGGCCGAAATGCCCTTTGAGTTTCGAGCAAAGGGAGCCACTAGAGCAACCTTTGTAAAACAGTGGGAGCAAAACTGTGATGAGATTACTCGGCATCACTGCAAATCAGTTGGTAAACCCTTTGCTAAACGGAATGCTGCTTATCGATCGCTCTGTGTCTTTATTCCCCAACTGACTAAAGAGAAAGTAGAGACTACTAAGGCCAACGTGATGGCCACTAAAGTAACTGGTCATGTGCGATCAACTGCTGATAACTGGGTAACTTATTTTCTGGGCAGGAATGAAAATGCCGATTGGTACATGGGCGTGATGGATGCGGGGCGATCGCTGATATCTGGAGTACGAACTGATCAGGTAGCAGAATTACTAGAGAGTAAAAATCTGTTGATGCTTCCTGGTTAGCAGGGTATTTGTCTCCGTAACTGGTTACGGAGACAACCTTTAAAAAGTCCTTAAATGCAAACTTCGCAAACCTATAAAATCCACGCGCGTGGATTATTCACTTGATTTCTTCAACTGTTTTCTCTGGTGGCGGCTTGGCCGACATTGGCTTAATTTCTGCTGGCCACCGGGTAGCTTGGGCGATCGAATACCATCAACCAGCCGCCCAAATTTATCAGTTAAACTTTGGTCATAATCCACTCCAAGACCTCTTAAAAGCTAATCCCGCCGACTACTGCACCCCGGACTATTTTCACCTGAGTAGCCCCTGCCAATCTTTTAGCGCTGGCAATATTAATGGCGTGGAACATGACGGCGATTTAGCCCTGGCTCAAAAATGCGCCGACTTTATCCGCTGGCATCAACCAGAGAAACTGTCGATCGAGAACGTCCCGGCCTATAACAACTCTAAATCCTTTGAACTCTTAAAAACCGCGATTACTTGCATTTATCCTCACGTCACCATTGACACCGTAGATTTCGCCACTTTTGGGGTACCCCAGCATCGGCGGCGGCTAATATTACGCGCTAGCTTCGACCAAATCCAGCCGCTCTACCTATCTCAGACCCACAGCAAACAGCCGGATTTATTCACAAAATCCTTTGTGGGTTGGTGGGAAGTAATTCAGGATTTGATTGATGATTTTAAAGTCAGCCCCTTAACGGATAAAGAGCGATCGGCTATTGCTATTGGGCAACCTCAAGCACCATTTTTAATCCAAAGATTTGGCGACCGAGGTAATAGATCACTCACGATTAGAGCAGCCCATGAACCCTGCTGGACAATCTTAGCCAGTCGCGGCGGAGATACAAAATCTGGGAACCGGACGAGGGTTATTGATGTGGTAACAGCAGATGGAGTTTGTCGGTCTTTGAACCTACGGGCTGTGGCTAGACTGATGAGTTGCCCGGATACTTACAGCTTTCCAGTTGGTGCCCAGTGGCATGAATGCTGGCGGGTGTTGGGCAATGGAGTACCACCGCTGGCCATGAAGGCGATTGTTAAGTCTTTTTAATTGCCACGTAAACGGGCTATAGTATATGGATTATTTTAGTTAAAACCATGCCAGTCAAAAAAAAGCGCCGAGGAGCGCCACCAGGTAGCGTAAATAATCCTACCGGAAAAAATCAACATGCTAACGATCGGGGGAAAATGATTGGTTTTAGGATGCCTTTGGCCTTGGAGGAGAAATTTTTAGCCCGAGTTCAAGGGTTGAAAATTACAAATACTCAGGCGGTTTGTATGGCGATCGAACAGTGGCTAGAAACTTCTTAAATATTGTTGGGGTCTTCATCTGTTCGACCTTCTAAATGCATCAGTCGTCTGTTTAAACGCCGAATTTGACGGGCGCTGTCCTCGCTTTTGCGCTCATTTCTAGCCAGGTCAACATCTAAGTCGTTCACATGTCCCCGAATAAAGTTGAAACCACCGCGCATGGTTGCTAGCAAGGTACCTTCTACTACTTCGGTACGATTTTCTAGGCTAGTCATTCGATTTTCTAAGCTAGTCATTCGTTCATCCAATCTGATGACGACTTGTAAAACCTGGCTTAATTGATTTTCAATCCGTTCTAATCTTTCTTCTGACATTTATCTATCCTATATTTTTAAAACTTGATTTGTACGCTCTAATGGCTTGCCGGACATGGTAACTAGTACCTTCTGGCAACGACCTCAACCAGTCCTTATCGTCAGGGTCGATTTTAGCCGTTACAATTACGGGCTTTTGGTCGCAGTCTGGAGCTAGGTTAGGCCGTAGGCCGCTAGTATTGCGTTGATGGGTTGACATACTGAGTATAGACTTAATAAGTATACTCAGTATACCACGTATTAAGATTAATAATTAGCCCAATGAGCTAGGCGGGGGCGCGGCGCGGCTTTGGTACTTGACCTCACAAACTGTACTGGGTCGATCGCGGCGGTGTGGTGACAAAATACTTTTCTATTCATTGCCTTGAAAAATACTGGCACCTCGCGCTGTAAGCGATTACTGCGCAAGCGGTATAACATGCATTCACATTTCAGCTGGCCGCTGGGCTGACGATGTACCGCGTAAAAGGGCTGTTGACTGCCTTGGACTAGATAGATAGTGGCGCTCTCTTGCTTGACCTCTAAGCCGATTGATCGCATATTTGCCCGGTAGATTACGAAATTAGCTAAGGTGCTGTAGGCCACAATTCCGACCTGCTTGATCCATAAACCATTAGCCCAAAACTGCACATCTAAATCCTGAGTCTTAAAGCGCTGTTCCCATTCTGGGCGATCGCACCAGCGGGATAAAAAATCGGCTACATCGCGCTTTGGTACTAATTGGCTAATTAATTGACTGGATGGATTTTTTAATAGTCCATAACTGGCGGCATCTTTTGGCATAAAACCTTATGGGATATACGATAACATGCTTTAATTATAGCTTGCATTAAACAAGTTAACAAGCTATAATGATAGATAAGAAAGGGGTGCAAAAGCCATACACGGTAATCATTTAAGGTATTTAAAATGGAACATAAAACAGCGGAAGCATTGCAGTTAGTTGACCGCCATTATCAGGCCGGGTTTGAACTGAGCGAGGCGATCGAATGGACGGCTGAACAGCTAGGCATTAGCCGCCGATTAATTACCAAATGGGTAAAGGCCGATCGGGGAGA
>JAGVCD010000430.1 GCA_020059425.1 Chamaesiphon sp.
GGCTTGTTATGGCTTTACCAACGACATTCCATAACTTCTATAAATAGATAAGTTTCTTTGCCCATCATAATGAGCAATAGCTATAATTTTCGTCAACTAGCTACCATTAGAACATTATCCAAGCCTTTGTAACTTATTAGAGACGATCACCGCAGATGATACGTTGCTACTTCGATGAAAATCAAAGCTATGGCGATTCTGAAATAAGATGAACGCAGCTACTGATAGCAGAAAATAGCCAAAGCCTTTCTGCAACTGTCGAGGAGAAACAAATTGAGATAAATAGCTACCTAGCAGGGTTCCCAGCGCTGCCGCGAAGGTAAAAGATACCGTAATTTGCCAATCGATCGTCACCTGTCCTATATAACCAATCAGACCAGCCAGCGAATTGAAAGCAATAATTAGTAGGGAGGTACCGATCGCCTCAGTCATAGGCATTTTACCTAACAACACCAGCGCTGGGATGATCGCAAATCCGCCGCCCACTCCCACCAATCCGGTGAGCATTCCCACTCCGATACCCTCTGTGAGCAACCACAGCCAACAATATCTACAGAGGGGCTGGGGATAGAGCACTAAATCTGAATCTTGCAAGTGGGGCGAGGCGCTGGCTCTCCGAATCATGAATCCAGCCGCTAGCAACATTACTATGGCAAACAGCAGCATTTGCAAAGTGCCAGTCACAAACGGCAATCCAGAGATCTTCGCACCTAAAAAAGCTCCGACCATAGTCGCCGAGCCAAATAGCGCCGCTGTTTGGACATTTATATGGCCCCGTCGCCAGTGGGGAATGGCACCCAGCAAGCTGACCACGCCCACAATCGCCAAAGTCATCGCAATGGCCGGTTTGGTGGGAATATGCATGAAGTAAACTAAAATTGGTAGAGCCAGCACTGAACCGCCGCCCCCTAACAACCCAAGACTGACGCCGATCGCCACAGCTAACAAATGTCCAATCAGCCAAGTCATGAGCTAACACCTCGCTGATTGTAAGGAAGCTTAGCCAACAGCAAACCCAACGCACAGGTATTGGTAACACCGGCAAAGACTAATCCACAACCGACAAAGCCGCTGAGTAGCAAAAACCAAGGCGAGACCAAAGCTCCCAAAGTGGTACCGATCACCACCAGAGAACCAGCAACTATTTGGATTTGTCGGAACAGGCTAATGGGAGCATTGGCATTTTTCTGGGTAGGATATCCAGCTTTTTTCCAAGCCCCTAAACCGCCATCTAAGTGGCCAATATCAGTAAATTCAGCAATTGTTAACTGCTGGAGCGCTTGAGCTGAGCGTCTACCTGATTGGCAATAAATGATGATCGGTCGATCGGTCAAATGCCGAAGCTGCTCTGGCTCTAGGCTAGATAATGGAGACAGCACAGCCCCCGCAATCCGCTCAGTCTGATACTCATGGGGTTCTCGGACATCAATCAGATGGATTGATTTTTGGTCATGCCAATTTTTGAGGGTCGCTGGAGCGATATGTGCTATGGCACCGTTAACAGTGGTAAATTTAGCCAAAATTTTTACTCCTAATTTTTTCAAGCTGCGGACAGATTGCCACAGTGTTCATTGGCCGGTACAGCCTCCATCATCCGCTGGGGATCGGGCAGGTTGAGGTTAGTCATCAATTCGATGAAATTTTCTCGACTGCGTCCCACAAAGCGAAGATTGCAGCGCTGTTCTTCGGCAATGCTAGAAGCAGTCAACCCATGGTAGTCATGACCGGGATAGACCAATGTAGTAGGTGGTAGACTAAACAGCTTTTGAGTAACCACATCATAAAGTTGACCGGGATTGCCACCTTGGAAATCTGTGCGACCACAGCCCCTAATGAGTAAGGCATCGCCGGTCAAAAGATGAGTACCATCGACCAAATAAGCCATGTAGCTATCGGTATGTCCCGGTGTAGCGATTGCTTGAATCTCAGTACTGCCTAGATGAAGTATTTCACCATCCTGAATGAATCGATCAGCACAGACTGCCTGAGCTTTAGCAGGTACAACACTCTGACAGCCGGTTAGCTCTCGCAGTTGGGCGGTGCCGGTAATGTGATCGGCGTGGATATGAGTTTCTAAACAGTATTGTAGGGTCAAATTCAGTTCCGCCAACAGTTGGCGGTCTCTGGCAACTTGCTCTAACACAGGATCGACTAAGACAGCAGAATTAGTCTGAAGATCAGCAATGATGTAGCTGTAGGTGCTGGTTTCAGAGTCAAACAGTTGGCGGAAAAACATCATGGGTTTACCTTTGAGTGGTGATTTTCTTTCCCTTTAGTTTGATTATATCACTATATAGTAATATAATGTCAAGTAAGATTTATCAACCAAGTTACCATCAATGGACATTAACCCTAAGGCGCTCGCTGCCGTGGCTAATTACTTCAAAGTGCTGTCAGAAGTTACTCGCTTGCAAGTTCTGTGCTGCCTCAAGCCAGGAGCCAAAAATGTGACAGAAATTATTGAGCTGACTGGCTTGGGGCAAGCTAATGTATCTAAGCACCTCAAGATTCTGACTCAGGCGGGGCTGATCAAGCGATCGCCCCAAGGTGTGAGTGTGTTCTATGAAATTGCCGACCCGCTAATTTTTAATATGTGCGAGCTGGTCTGTGAGCAGCTAGCCGAGCAGCTAGAGGAACAGTCTCAGCAAATCAATTCACTGCGTCAAGGTGGCTTATCCATCAGCTAGAAATTAGTTTTACCCCAGCAATGATCAGAACGATCGCTAACAAGTATTTAATGACCGGTGGCGAAAATTGCCGACTGCCTAGGTAAGACCCGATCGCCCCACCAGCCAAGACAGCGCAGGATAAAGGTAAGGCTATCGTAGGCAAATTTTTGGTACTGCTAAAATTACCGAGCAGACCAGCGATTGAGTTCACTAGAATAAACATCGCCGACACAGCAGCAGTATTTTTGACATTAGCCCAGCCGCCAAAAATCATAATGGGCGTAAGGAAAATACCGCCACCAGTACCCGTTAGGCCAGAAAGAAAACCGATCACTCCACCGGTAAGGACGGCGATCAAGCGGCTCGGTGGCTGAGGATTCTTCTCGGGTAATAGCCGCAAAAGCAACCGACTAGACGAATACAGCAGCACCAATCCCAACAAAATCTTGAAAATACTACTGGGTAAGTTAATATAACCACCCAGAAAAGACATGGGTACCGATAGTAATACTAGAGGCCAGAACAGCGACCAAGAAAAGTAGCCAGACCGCCAGAACTGCCAGCTAGTTAAGCTAGCCACTAAGATATTTAAGAGCAAAGAAGTAGGTTTAACAACTGGAGTAGCTAATCCTAGTAATGTCATTACCGCAATGTATCCAGAAGCACCAGCATGACCGACAGTAGAGTACAGCAACGCAACTAAGAATACTGCAATTGTTAGAAAAGATGAGTTTTCTGGCATCAAAATAGTTAACTGTGTGTATGAATAATATCGCTATAGTTATGGATATGGCTAACTTGCTTGTGACAGTGGGAATGTTGGTGTTCGAGATCGTTGATAGCCCGTAGGTGATGTTCGTGCTGATGGTCATGAGTGTGGCTGTGAACATGCCAAGATTCTGAGTGAGTATGGACGAATCGATCAGGTCGTAAAGCCCACTGGACGATCACTAGCATTATCAATCCCACCATGCCTCCATAGCCAAAACTCTGTTCGGGATAGACCTTTCCCAGCCAACCAGCCACAGGATAGGCTCCAGCCCACCACAAATGACTCCAGGCAAAATGTGCTCCGTAGACTCTGCCTTGTAAATGGCTGGGAGTTCGATCGGCAATGAGAGTCTGCATTGGCAGATTGATCAGGCTCTGACCAAATCCAGCGCCAAACCACAGCAAGATTAATCCGATTAATCCAACATAACCAGCAGGTATTAGCGCCATAGAAATTAATAGCCCACCACCCAGCAGCGTAGCAGGCTTAGATCGATACTGTGGCCAAGTACCGATGACCAGCGATCCCACCGTTGCCCCCAAGCCAAAGGCCATCATTACCCAGCCATACTGGATGGCCGTTTGCCCCAAATGACCTTGCACGTAACCCACGGTGTTAACCAAAATCTGGGCACCAGCGATCGCCCCCACTAGCTGTAACCCTAAACCATATCGAATCGGTGCATCCGCCCAGAGGCTGACTGTCCCGGTCTGTAAATCCATCCCAATTCGTCCTACTGCTACTGATTTGTCGCTAGCGGCAGTAGAGCGCAAACTCACCGGCAGGCTACCAATCAAGCAGGCCGCCATCAAAAAGCTCAAACCATCCCAGAAAAACAGCTCCCGCGCCCCCACGAATAGCGCCAAAGCACCAGCAATGCCGGGGCCAAACACTCCCAGAAGCTGGTTGGTAGCCGTTGCCAGAGCGATCGCTTGGGTTCGTTCGGCTTCACTAGTTACTAGCGGAATCGTAGCTTGATAGGCCGGAGTGAAAAAAGCATTGAAAATATTTAACCCCAGTACCAAGGTATAAATCTGCCAGACAGCGCTGACAAAAGGTAGTAAACAAACTAGCGATAGTCTACCGAGTTGACTGATAACGAGCAGCCATTTTCGATCAACTCGGTCAGCAACTACGCCAGCCAAAGGAGCCAGCAGCACAAAGGCTGTAACGCGCAGGGTTAAGGCTCCAGCCAAAATCATTGGAGCATCTTTGCCCGCCAGCTCAAAGGCCAACAAAGCTAGCCCCAGCCAAGTCAGAGCATCGCCCAGCAAGCTGACGGACTGGGCGGCATAGAGCTGTCGAAAAATTGGATTCCTCAAGCCAGCAAAAAAATTGTTTTTCTCCATTCCCTAACTTCCAGCGATGGATTTTAACAACATTGCACCCATAACAACCATCATTGTATTTTCTAGCATACTAATTACCCCCAGTGGAGCCTTGGAGTTGCCGCCCAAGCAAGCACAGTGCAAAGATTTTCGATCGACATAGACCGCTTTCAATACGGAGACAACACCACTCAACCCCACCAACAAAGCACCCGCCCCTGTAAGCACCGGCGCTATTCCTGACAGCAATCCTAGACCGATCGATAGCTCTAAGAATGGGTAGACTTTACCATAGAGCTTGCAGCGCTTAGTCACCAAATCGTATTTACGAAAGCTGCTAGCAAATTCTTCAATATCCATCAGCTTTAAAGTCGCCAACATGCACAGCGAAAAGCCCATAAAGCCATTCCAGCTAGAGCTAGTAGCGATCGCCACCAAAGCAGCAGTACCAAAAACAGCGCCAATTGGTCGGTAGGAGTACTGAGCTTTTGGGGCTTGCCAAGAATTAGGGTTCATTAAAATTCACCTGTGAGTTTAAACATGAAGATTTGGACAAATTTCGCCCGACTCAACCGTTGGGGAAGCTGACCAGTCCTGCAAAATACTGGTTAACTCTTGGCGCAAGACAGTCAACTCAGCAATTTGTTGATCGATCTTGCTCACCTGCTGCTTTAGCTTAATTTGAATATCTACACAGGGTAAATCGCCACCATCGTAAACAGACAAAGAAAGCTTGATCTCTTGCAGACTCAGCCCCAACGACTGTAACCGTCTGATGAATAGCAAGCGATTGACCACAGATCGATCAAAGAGGCGAAAGTGTCCTTCTGTACGGCTTACAGCCCTCACTAACCCCAGTTCTTCATAGTAGCGAATAGTCTTGATGGGCACGCTACTACGAGCCGCAAGCTCACCAATTTTGAAAAGCTCTTGTGTAGCTGTCAGCATGAATCCCTCGTCAGTTACCTCAAATTTAGGCTTATTATAAATTCTCCTCTTCACTGGAGAGTCAAGATTTAGGGAAAGCCACAGTAAAGGTAGTTCCTTGACCAACTTGGCTCTCGGCTCGCACTTGGGCACCGTAGAGCTGGGCGATCGAACGCACTAAGGTCAAACCCAGACCAATGCCCCCCGTCCGGCGACCGCGATCTTTATCGACGCGGTAGAAGCGATCGAAAATATGCTCTAGTTCCGTGGGATTGATGCCAATGCCGGTATCTTGAACTTTCAATAAGTAGTAGCGGGAAGTAGCTGTGATCGAAATCTGAACATGACCACCATTAGGAGTGTATTTAATGGCATTATCGAGTAAATTACTGACTAGGCGGGCAACTCGGTCTTGAGAACCCCAAATTTTAACCGGCTGAATCTGAGTAGAAATAGTGGTGACAATGTGGTGGTGGTGGTGGTGGTAGAGAGTAGAAAATTCTTCGGTAATATCTAGCACCACTTCATCGAGATCACAACAATCGCGATCGTTTTCTAGCCTTGTTCGATCAAGTTGGGCAAGCAGCAGCAAATCGTTCACAATATTAACCAGTCGCATATTTTGGCTGCGCAATTCGCCTAAAGCTGAGCTGAACGCAGGATGCTGCTTACCTAGCTGGGCAGCATGTCGATCAATTTTCAGTTGATTGATTGCCAAAGGTGTACGCAGCTCGTGGGCAACGCTGGCCGCGAACTGCTGCTGCTGCTCGTAGGCACTGTACAAAGGCAGCATCGCTCGACCAGCCAGATACCAGCTTAATCCACCAATAACAAGCAGAGCCAAAGGAAAACTAATTATTAGCCCTGTCCTGAGTGATTGTAGAGAGTTTTCTACATCACTGATATCACGACCAATATAAACTTTACCCCAAGTTACATAGGAAGATTGCTCAAGACTGCGCCCATGGGCTATCAGGGCAGATTGCCGATAGTGCTTGCCATCAATATTATTATGCCAATTACTCCAAATGGAATCGCGCTGAGCATCCTTCGCAGAGTTTATGTAACTATCTTTTACTGTGAGGCCAACCGTAGACTTTATAGCATCTTTCGTGAAGTTTCCAT
Source organism: Chamaesiphon sp. (assembly GCA_020059425.1). The sequence goes on from JAGVCD010000430.1 coordinate 6,822, forward strand.
TAGTATCTTTTACGGCTAATCCCGCTGTAGCTTTTACCTGATCTTTGTCATTGACTAAAATTAGGTAATATCGCTCAGCAGAGCTAAATGCGCTGGTTAAATGTTGCTGAGGCGTTCTGCCTGTGGCACAAGTGGAAGAAATACAAAAATCAGGAAAAACTTCATTGATAGAAGAATCGATCCGATCGGGGACAATCAGCTTCGGTTCAAGGTTGTTGTGAACAGTATTGACAATGAAAGAGATTTCCTGATCGATAGTTTCATGATAATGCTGACTTGTGAAATAGTAGGTATAAACTCCAATAAAAATGTACACCAGCCCGATCATGACTCCGTAAGATAGAGCCAACTGACCTTGGGGGACTCGTAAGAGTTTACGATTATTCATGGAAATTAAGGCGGTAGCCGGTTTGAGGAATCGTTTCAATCAGATCTGCGTAGGAAGTCTCCAGAAGCTTTTTGCGGATCTGTCGAATATGAGAAGCTACTACATTGCTGAAAGAATCGGAATTAAGATCCCAAATGTAGTTACGAATTCGCTCAGTGCTCACGATTTTACCGCTGTTTTTCCAAAGGAATTCTAGAATTTGGAATTCTTTGCTGGTCAGGGATATTTCTTGCAGATCTCCCCGAAAATCTGTGTAGACTAGGCTGCGGCGATCGGTATTCAGGGTCAGGCCCTGGTTTGTCAATATAGTTTCCTCGGTTATTTGACCTTTAATCCGCCGCTGGAATACCCGCAGCCGTGCCAGTAGCTCTAATTGGCTAAAGGGTTTTACTAGATAGTCGTCGGCTCCAGCATCTAACCCCTGGACGCGATCGGCAACTTCACCCCGAGCCGTTAAGATCAAGATGGGTAGCACGTACCCCCTTCGTCTGGCCAAGCCGCACATCTCTACTCCTGAGATGCCCGGAACCATCCAATCTAAGATGGCTAGGTCGTACTCTATTTGGTAACCATGCCAATAGTCCCAAGCTGCCTGACCGTCGGCAAAAACATCTGCCCAGTAGCCCTCGGTGCACAGAATGTCGGCGATTTCCTCAGCCAGCTCTGTTTCATCTTCTACCAATAAAACCTTCATTAGCGATCAAAGCTGAAGCGACCGTCAATGGTTTTGCCATCCACAATGGCAGTAACCTTCACTTGGTACTGGCCTTTAGCTGCGCCGGGGACAACACCACCAAAGTGTTTATCGGCAGTATCGTATTTCATCGCTACGGTTTGGTTTTTACCGTCCGGGGTCTGCACTTGCGCCGAGACCTGGGCAGTAGGAATTTCAGCATGGTTGTCACTCCGCTGTACAAAAACATCTAGGTGAGTTTGGTTAGCCTCCTTAGAGGGCACAAATTCTAGGTGTATTCCTCCAGATTCCACCACCGATCCACCAGCCTTGGGGCTATGGCTGGCACTGGCTGAAGCGGCAGCAGGCTCCACACTAGCAGCAACAGAAGGGGACTCAGTGGTAACTGATGGCGTGTTACTACAAGCCGCCAGAAAAGACAACATTAGACAGCCTAATAAAATTTGGCCAGTAGGAGCAAAGTTCAACATGGGTGGTCAACAGATTGAAAAACTAAGATTTAGGATACCATTGCTGTTGCCAGCGCTGCATTTGAGAAATTTCTTGCTGCTGAGAAGCAATAATGCCTTTGGCGAGCTTTTGCATCTCAGGCCGTTTAGACTTCTTGGCTAAGTCTTGAGCCATCGTTACAGCTCCTTGGTGGTGCGGAATCATCGCTACTAAGAAACGGCGATCAAACTGAGCATCGGCAGCTCCCAGATCTACATCCATTTGCATCATTTTCCGATATTCCTCGGTCATGGGCATTTCGTGATTAGCCTCTGCGTGCCACATCATCGCTGTTGCCGATGCTTTGGGATACCACTGCTTTCGCCATTTCTGCATCTGGCTTACTTCTTGGTCTTGGGCAGCAATAATGCTCTTAGCCAGTTTGATAATTTCTGGCCTTTTGGAGTTAGGAAGAGCTGCTTTGGCCATCACGACTGCTCCTTGATGATGGGGCACCATCGCATCAATAAAGCGGAGGTCATAGTTGGCATTAGCTGGCCCTAGATCCATATTATGACTGCTGCCGCTACCATGGTTCATCCCACCATGTCCACCTTGCTGCTCTTTAGCCACGGCGACAGGGGTATTAACTGGATTAGCAGCGGTATTGGCACTACAGGCGACCATACCCCAGCTTGAACCAACTAGCAGCAGTCCTAAAAGCTTACTTTTGCTTACGATCATAACGCCACTGTCATAGAACTACGTCTCAGTCTAAATGGCAGGTGATGAGTTTTGGATGATCCGGGGTAAATGGATTTCGAGATCATCCAAAACTCATGTCTGTTTGGCTATGGTGGTCTCAGCAATGCTTCTCACTGGAAGCCGCAGCAGTCCAAAAACCGAACAAAAATGAAACAACACAACGGGGTACTTGCGTTATTAGTCAGCATGGGGACGATCTTACCTTTTCCGGCAGTAGCCCAATCGTCTTTGGCCTCAGCCAGCAACGAGATTACTCCTTTCGAGCTGGTGTATCGGGGATACCAGAGACGCTACCATGCTCAAGGTATCGGCGGCTTTGGGACATTTCTGCAAGAAGTGCGCTGGGGCAGAATCAAAGCCAGTAAATTGGTAGCAGCGGCGATCGCTGCTGGCGACCTTCCAGCCACAGCAAGCCAAGATTCAGAATATCTCAAGCGAGTGGAAAACCAACTCTGGAGCATATCTCGTTGATCGATCCATACTGACTGCTGAGCGATCAATTGGGAGGATCGCTCAGCAGTCCAATTATTTTAAGGTTTGTCGATCGGATTTCGGGAAAAGATGATTGCCGAACTTGATGTACAAAGCTGGCAGCACGATTAGGGTGATGATCGTAGAAGTAAACAGCCCCCCAAACACCACGATCGACAGAGGTTGAAGCAGCTCCTGCCCCGGCCCACCCTGCAAAATTGTAGGAGCTAAGCCCAAGGACGAAGTCAAGGCCGTCATCAAAATTGCATTCAGCCGCTCCAGCGACCCCTTCACTACCACTTCTGCTAGGGGCATCCCAGCCTCATGCTTGCTATTGTAGTTATCTACCAAGAGCAGACCGTTGCGCGTCGCCACCCCAAACAGGGAAACAAACCCCACCAAAGAAGCCACCGATAGCACCCCGCCAGTCATTGCCACCGCCGCCACCCCGCCAATGAGGCCGATCGGCAAGTTAATCATAATCATCACTACCGAAGGAATTGACTTCACTGATAGGTACATTAAAACCGTAATGCCCACAAAAGCCAGCAGACTAAAGGCCATAATATTGCTAGTAGCTCGCTCTTCGGCCTCAAACTGCCCTGCATAGGTAATAAAATAGCCGCTGGGCAGTACTACATTAGCTTTCACCTTAACTTCAATTTCATTGACGATCGAGCGCAGATCGCGACCCTTGGCATTGGCACTGATCACCACAGTGCGCGCCACATTTTCCCGGTTAATAGTATTCGGCCCCTCTCCCATTTCCACCTGAGCCACCGCCCCCAGCGGAATTTTGACACCGGTTGGCGTATCGATCGACAAGCTACTAATTGTTTGCAGGTTTTGCCTAGCGGTGGGCTGCAACCACACCAGCAGATCGAAAGACTGCTGCCGATCTAAAACCTGAGAAACCACCTGACCCCGCAGAGCCAGTTCGATGATGTTAGAAATATTCGCAATCGACAGACCATAGCGACTAGCTGCCGCCCGATCAAACTTAATCTGAATCTGGGGAATAGGCACCTGTTGCTCTAGAGCCAAATCCACCACCCCATTTACCGTCTTCATTTGATTCTCGATCCCTGTCCCGATCTTCCGCAGCTCGGCTAACTCCGGGCCAGAAATCTTCACGGCGATCGCGCTGCGTACTCCTGAGAGCACTTCATCCATCCGGTGCGACAAAAAACCACCCACGTTGGGCGCAGTCCCCGGTATCGCAGCAAAAACCTGCCGGAGCTTAGCTAAGGTACTTGATCGCTGTCTCATGCCCGCATCACTCAACTCCACATCGACGTGCGCCAAGTTTACCCCAGCAGCGTCAGCATCACCAGCCGCTCGCCCCGACCGGGTTTGCACAAACTTAAAGTTTTTATCGTTCTGCAAAGCCTTTTCCACTGCTACTCCAGCCTGAGTAGAAGCGTTCAAAGACACTCCGGGATAGAGGGTTAAAGTGTTGACCATCGTCTGTTCCTGAAACTCTGGCAAAAAGACCCTTCCAAAGGTCGGAATCGTCACTACAGCCGCAATCACCAGTACCAACGCCAAGCCAGCAATCGGGTAAGTGCCCCGAAAAGCCCATTTTAAACAGCGGGCATAGCCCTGCTTACAAGTTCGCGCCAGCCAAGGTTCGCGCTGTGTAATTTTTACACCAGGTAATAAAATGGCACAGATCGCAGGCGATATTAGTAGTGATTCTAAGCTAGAAGTAATCACTACCGCCAAATAGGCAATACCCATTGGCGTAAAAATTCGTCCTTCCACACCAGGCAGCGTAAAGATGGGGGAAAACACAATAATGCCAATCACCGTGGCACCAATCAGCGATTCGCGCACTTCTTCCGACCCTTTGAAAATCACCTCTAGGGGATGCAGCGGAATTTCGGCCTGTTTATTTTCCCGCAGGCGGCGATAGGTGTTTTCGCCGTAGACGATCGCATCATCGATCGCCGTGCCAATGGCCACAGTTAACCCGCCCAGAGTCATAGTATTCAAGCCAATGCCCAGCCAAGACAGCACCAGCAAGCTCAATATCAGAGTCAAAACAAAATCCAACAGACAAACGGCGAGAGTGCGCCAGTTCATCAAAAATGGAATCAGAATAATACCCGCGATGATACTTCCTTGGGTGAGGGAAGAGATAACGTTTTGGACAGAGGAATTGATGTAGCCATTTTGTTGAAAGGTAGTGGTGACTTGAATACCGGCTGGTAAGCTCTTTTGGATGTCATTCATGGCCGCAGCCACCGCCCGCGATACCTTAGGCGTATCTACCGCCGGTCTTTTGTTCACTATCACAATCACTGCGGGCTGACCGTTAAAACTGCCGTCGCCGCGCTTGATTTCGCCGCCGAGGCGCACCTCAGCGACATCTTGAATTTGTACCGGTACTCCATTGCGGGTAGTGATCGTGCCTTGGCGCAGGTCTTCTAAGGATTCAATGCGACCAATGCCGCGAATTAACTGCTCGCGATCGGGCGTGATGATATAGCCACCAGCCGCATTGGTGTTTGTTCCTTTGGCTGCTATGGCTACTTGCTCTAGGGTGACATTAGCCGCCGTAAGCTTGGCCGGATCTACCAGCACTTGGTATTGCTTAGCTTCACCACCAAATACCAAAATTTGACTGACTCCCGGTACCGCCAACAGGCGGTTGGTTATGGGGCCATCTATTAAACGTCTTACCTCCATTAAAGTTTGGCCACTATTGGGCTGAACGGTAAAAGCGTATTGCAGCACCAAGCCAACTGGCGAAGACTGCGGAGAAATTTGCGGCGGGTCGATGCCAGAGGGCAGTTTACCCGCTGCTTGCTGGATTCTCTCAGCAACGAATTGCCGCGCTTGGTAAGAGTCAGTGCTCCAATCAAACACCACGCGGACAGTGGAAATACCTGCCGCCGAAGAGGAACGCACCGCAGTAACACCGGGAGCGCCATTGATCGCACTTTCAATCGGCAAAGTCACCAGCGATTCCACTTCTTCGGGGGCGAGTCCGGGAGCTTCGGTTTGGATTTCTACCTGAGGTGGAGCAAAGGGCGGCAATACATCCAAGGGCATTTGAGGAATTACGTAGCCAGTATAAATCACCAGCAAGATCGTGCCCAGCACTACTAACCAGCGCCGATCGATCACCCATTGCACAATATTATTTAGCATGTCACTGAAGCCTAAGGCTGCTGATTTTCGGGTCGGTGAGTTGGCTTGTGGTAAGGAATCACATTGCTTTTTTGATCAACATCATTGAGTTCTTCTAGCACAGCGCTGGGAGATAGAGATGGAAGCTCTTCTTCGGCCACTAGCACCGCATCAATAACTCGATCAACATCGCTGTCGGACTTTCCTAGCAACTGACGGCGACGCTGCCAAGCCACTGCCCCCAAACCACCCACCGCTAAACCGCCAGCACCAGCAGCCAGCCACGACCAAGCGCCCCAGCCCCCCATTGATGATTTAGCACTGGGCTGGGCTTCAGCACCGTGCTCATCACCGTGGCTATCGGCACCACCCTTCAAAGATTGGGCATACAGCGACATGGCTCCCTGTACTGCTACTCGATCTCCTGCAAACAGACCGGTTTTAATTTCTACTAAGTCTCCCGAAGTGCGACCAGTGGTGACAGCAACACTTTGGAATTTGTCACCGCTCTGCACGTAGAGAGTTTTTTGTCCGTTAGCCGTCACCAAGGCCGCACTAGGAACCGCTAACACCGCCGGGGTGCGGTTGCCAGTCATTAGCTCCATTGTGGTAAACATCCCGGCTTTGAGGCGGCGATCGCTATTTTCTAGCACGGCTTGGACTGGTACCACTCTTTCTTCACCGACCAAGGTACCGATGCGGCTGACGGTACCGCTAAAAGTTTGGTCGGGCAAACTAGCTACTTTCAGATTCACCTGTTGACCCAGAGAAACACTGGCCAAATCGCGCTCGTAAATGTTGGCAGTAACTATTACTTGGCGATCGTCTACCACCTGCATCACTTTGGTATCACCAGATGTAACAGTCTGGCCCACAGTGGCAGCTATCTCGCTAACCGTACCGCTGAGCGGGGCTTTAATAGTCAATAACCCTCGCTCATCAGTAGCAGTGCCCAACTGTTTCAAGCGGGTATTGTAGCTGAGACCAACTAAGTCATACTGAGCTTTAGCTGCGTTGAGAGCCAATTGGGCGCGACGCAATTCAGCCTCGGCAGCCACTACTTCTTTTTGGGTGGAGGCTGTAACTAAGTTCGATCGAGCATCAGCTAGTCGAGTAGCCGAATCTTGCTTGTTCCTCACTGGCAGTTCTACCTCTGCTTTCCGCAATTCGGCCAGGGCAGCTAACACCTCGGGCTGCTGTTGAGCCTTTGTTAGCCTAGTCCGAGCCGCACCCAGCGCCGCCTGAGATTCCAATACCTGTCGGCGGGGCAAAGCACCACTGGCTGCTAGGCGCTGGTCTTGGGTGTATCGCTCTTGGGCTACGGCTACCTCGGTTTGGGCTTGAGCCGTCTCGCTTTTGGCGATCGCCAATTGGCGCTGATAGTTTTCTTGAGCCGCTTTGACGACCGACTTGGATTGCACCAGCGATTGGTCATTATTGTATTGTGCTTGGGCAGCAGTCAGACTGTCCTTGGCGCGGTTCAGTTCAGCAGCCCCAATGGTGCGGTAGCGCTGGTAGTTGGTGATGGCAAGCTGCAAGCTGGCTTGGGCTTGCTGATAGTTCGCCCACAATTCGCTGCGTTTGCTTTGGGTACTAATGCGCAAGTCAGCCAGCTCGGGGCTAGTGAGGGTGGCTAGGGGCTGGCCTTGTCTTACTGTGGCTCCCGGTTCTACCAACAAAGCAACGACCTTGCCGCTGACTGGAGCAGTAACTAAAGACTGCCGATCAGCCGCTAGTTCAATTTTCCCGGTGGCTGTTAGCCCCAGCTCTAGCGGTTTGGGGGTAATGGCTGCAACCTTTATACCAGCCTGCTGAGCAGTTGCTTGATCGATGGAGATCGATCCACTGCTGCCACCAGTGCTTTTAAATTCTTGGCCATGACTGTGACCACCACCAGCCATAGCTAGGCGGACAGCTACAAGCTGGGCAGCTAAGATGGGAATCACCAAAAATAAAGATTTCAACCGATTTCGCTGACTCATGATTACCAGAACCGGGATATGCTACTTTGCCCAGTGTGAGTGATCAGCCATGAGGTTCAGATGAGATTCTCTCCATCTTTTCATATCGAAAGCTTCTGTTTTTGTAGAGTACTATACTCGCCAGAATTGGCATTTAATCGCTCCTAGCCCGCACTCAGCGCCCCATTGAGAACCCTTGCTCCGGTCGTTCCACAGTCCTTTCCCGTACCACTTCTACCCCCTCTTCCAGCTCCAGCAACTGTTTGCGCTGGGCTTCCAGCCTGGGCATTTGCCGATCGCCTACTGTCCCAAA
>JAGVCD010000046.1 GCA_020059425.1 Chamaesiphon sp.
CTATTGCTATTGCTGAAGCCCAAAGAATCGATATTATTTGCGGAACCTACATCGAGTTTTAGGCAAATATTAGAACAGCTATCGGAGCTGACCGGAAATGTAGAAAATTGGGCATGGCTGGGAAAGGTGATGAAGGTCATGCCGATACCCCAACAAAAGAGTAAAAAGTATTTCACAGCAGTTGCAATATATTTGCCTCAATAATGTCTTGCTAGAGGTAAGGATATACTCACCTCTAGCGATTGTCTCGGATCCCCGCAAACAACTACATTAAATAGTAAATAGTTGTATCTTTTAGTTATTTTTGGTTTTGTGCTATCTAATTAGGCAAAGCCAAATAGGGGAAGCTCTTTTCCAGGGGCTTATGTCCCTGAGCCGGATTTCCTGGCGCTCCCTCGTAGGAAACGTTATCGCTAGTTACCGCCCCATTGGTGAGAACACTTAGCACTGTATCCACCGTATCGTCTTTGAACAGTCGTCCCCGAATGGGGCTACCTTTAGCATTGAGGGCATTAGCAAAACCACTGGGGCCAGTAGTATCAATCCGCATTACATCTGGTAAAAAGGCAGTCAATAATGCCTTCGCTCGTTCTGGACTATTGCCTAAAGCGCGGAGCGTGCGGGTGGCCTCGGCCCCAATGGGAGCTGCTGCTGGACTGAGATCGGCGGTTGGTGGAACACTATTAAAAGTATTCAGTAAATTGTTGCTGGTAATTAAGCCTTCATTAATACCGGGACGAGCGAGGCGCTCTACTTGTTGATATTGGCCAGTGGCCGGGTTTTTAAGGGAAATTGTCTCCCAGATATCAAAGATTTTGGCACCTTTTTCGCCTTGAATAAATTGCCTAGGAATACGAATAGCGATCGCATTAACGTTATAGCCTTTGGCAAAATCTAAAGCTTGATTAGCTGGTCGGAAGCCCACGGCTGGGCTAGTGCCTAGCGCCCCCGCTCGTACCCGGAAAAATTGTTCGACATCAAAGAAGAAAGGATCTTCTCTTAAGCCTGCAAAAACAGAAATCTTGGAGCCATTAGCAGCCAATTCATTAACAACGGGTTTTTCGGCATTGAGAGGGGTGGTGCGCAGATTATTGGCAGCACTTTCTTTACCATCTTTAATGACGGTGAATTTAATTTGTTGCTGTTGTCGATCGTTCGGAGAGCTAAATTCAAATCGGAGCGTGACATCTTCTTTGCCCGTGGGTGTGGCATCTTTGTCAGCAACCTGACTTAGTTTGAATTCATAGCGGGCGTTAGTACTAAAAAAGTATTGCTGACGGGCGACCGATCGAGGATTAGTATTCATCACTAGTACTAAATCATCTGCCGCTGCTGCTGAATTTTGATCTTGTTCACGAAAGGCATATAGATCGGTCAAATTCAAATTGCGACCTTTGGTATCTACTTCGCCATCATCATGGTCAGAAGCCATCAGATCTTTGGGGAAGCTAGTGCCCACCAACAGAGCAGCGATAGAAATGCCCGCGAGAATGAGAGATTTTTGCCAATTGGATTGGCCAAACTTGAACATTGAGACTAACATGTTTAATCCTAATTGCTAATTTATGAAGAAAATAGATCTGCTATCTAGAGAGCAAGTTTTTCGATTAATAGCATCAGCATTGACAGCTCCAGCCAAAATCAAAGTTAGCCTTGGTCTCAAAGTTCCAGACAATGTCTTCTTCATCTTCAAAGAAAGGATCAGTTTCATCCATCTGGGTCGTATCATTCAACGGATCATAGTCATTGATCGGAGCCAGGATTGTGAGTATACTAATCCCCGGGATTTTTGCTACAAATTCCTCCCAGGTGTGTGGAAGAGTATTTCTGAAAGAGCCACTAGAAATTATCTTATCGTCAGGAGTGTCATTGACTATTGTCATTTTAATTCTCTGAAATTTGTTGATTCACATATTTATACGCTTCTGATTTCTAAATGGATCTCTTTTTCTAAATAATCTTTCTGTTGTGCTATCTATCAGCAAAGGCGATCGACAGATCCAAATTAAATCTGTTGGCGTATATAAATATGAGATTAATCGCCTAATAGAGAGAGCCAGTCATGCTGATATAATTAGGTAGTAGTGTCAGTTCTTTCTATGCTCAGTGACGATTCTCTCTCTGTTCCAGCAGAGGAGCCGCCCGCAGAGAGTTTACAGCAACTAGATTTCTCGCTCATCCAACGCATTATTCAGCAAGACCATGCTGCCCTGTCAGCACTTTATGATCGATATGCGCGGGTGATATATTCTGTGGCCTATCGCAGCCTAGGCTCAGTTGAAGAAAGCGAAGAAGTTGTCATGGATGTGTTTGCCAAAGTGTGGATAACAGCGGCATCTTACAACTGTGAAAAAGCTAGGGTGGACAGTTGGATTTTTATGATGACTCGCAGTCGGGTGCTCGATCGACTGCGTTCTAAACAAAGATGTACTAAGGTGACAGAGGCGTTCACGGTTTTCGAGACTACCACGACTACTGCTGATGCTAGCTGTAATTTAGAGCTAGCGGAGCGCCGGAACCAAGTGATTGCTGCTTTGGCCAGTCTACCGATCGAACAACGCCAAGTATTAGAAATGGCTTATTTTAAAGGCTGGAGCCAGAGAGAAATTGCCGAGCAAACTGGTCTAGCTTTAGGAACAGTCAAAACCCGGATTCGGTTGGGGTTAGAAAAATTGCGATCGGCTACCCAGTTAATTGATTCGTTGTAGAAATTATGAGTAGAACCTAGGACAGGAGAACTTTGTGACTAATTCATTTCCACCATCAGATTCACCTTTAGAACAGGCTGCTGCTTATGCTTTTGATATTTTGGAGGAGCAAGCAGAATTTGAGCATGAGCTAGCAACATCGGCCACTTTGCAATCCGAATTAGTAGCGTTTCAGACGGCGGTGCAGGACTTAGCCTATGGAGTCCCAGCTGCTCCTTTACCCGTAGATTTAAAGAAAAAGTTGTTCGATCGACTGAATATTGCTAACGATGAGCAATCGATCGAACTAGCAAATCAAGTGGAAGCAAAATCAGAAGATTCACCTGCAAATTTATTAGAATTACTCGATTGGTCAATTGATGATCTTCAGCAAGTAGCGATTAACTTACCCAACTGGCAGCCCTTCCCCATGCCCAGCGGATCGGAAATGGCCATTTGGCAAGTCGATGAGGTCTTTGCCCAAGTAGCCTTTTTTCTACGGGTGCCCACTGCTGGAACGTTGCCGAATCACTATCATGCCACCGGTGAATCGATTTTAGTCTTAGAGGGTAACTTTATTGATGAAGATGGGAAGGTATATGGAGTTGGCGATCGATTTGTCGCAGCGGCTAATACTAGTCACCAACCTACTACCAGTCTAGGTTGTTTGATCCTCAACGTTACCTCTGTGCACGACAAGATGTTAGCACAGGTTTAGCAGATTCTAAATTACTAATAAATAAAAATTATAGAATTTTCCTTAAACTCAATATTATGAAGATAGTTGATAGTTTTGATTGATAGGCACAAAAATTTATTTATTCTGTCTGATTAAAACTCGCTCCTAAAACTAAATCAAAATTATTCAGACTATTAAGAGTAGTGATAAGTTAAATTGTATTTTTTTGTTTCTTCTTATCTAATCGGGTGTGATTATAGATATCTACATGGGTATTCTAAAGCGAAAGAATCTCTCCAAACCTCGATTGTGCGTCATGAATCTCAATATATACCAAAATAAATTATTGTCCCAAATCTTGATTTTTGGTCTTATTGCCACCGGACTTCCTCTACTGTCTACCAAGGCTGTGCGAGCAGCTAATATACTCTTCAACTTTAATATGGAGGCCAGTGGAACTGCCCCCTTTGATGCCAATAATGATGCGGGGAATGATGAGAATGCCACCAATAATATCGTGCGAACCCAAGATATCATCACCTATAAGTGGCAATATAATATCAGCAATGGTGCAGCCAACAACGCTATCCTACGGGCAACTGTGCCTAATAACGTAGAATTAGCATTGCCTGCCGCTTGTATTACGGGTTCGCAGATTACTAATGATGTTGCCACCGGTAGTCAATCGATCGAATGTAAATTAGGAAATTTATCTCCGGGGAGTTCTGGTTCGATCGATCTGAAAGGACGAGTACTTAGCAAAAAACGCTCGCTGAGCAACACTTTTGTCGGAAATGGTAATGTTACCAATGCCATTGGCTCCATGAGCGCAGATAATGTCACCAATACCATTAATTCTATTACGACTAGCAACTTGACCATTTCTGCTGCCCCCAAAGCAGATCTCTTCAAACAGGCCGCTTATGTTGAGGGAGCCGCCAAAGGAGAAGATGGGGTCACAGATGGTTTAGTAATTCGTTATCCGATCGTAATTGCCTTAACTGGTGGTGGTAAAGGGGGCGAGGCTCTCCAGGGAAATATTCAATTTACCGATACCTTGGTATATAACGGCGGTTCTAATGATGGTCAACCAATTCCTGGAGCGAAACTGTATACTTGGCGACCCAGTTATAGCTCTTATAGCTCATTAACTTCTGGTAGCAACAGTTCTTGTAATCGGATGGGAGGGGATCCATGGGCTTATTATGGGGGCTATCCCAACGGTAAAATTAATTCCAGTTACTATCCAGCCTATGGCAATCCTGAGTCGTCTACAACTGATTCAGGCACTTGGACTTGTAGTCAGGCTAGTGCGGGTCAACCCATTCAATTTAATATTTCTGGAGCTGATACCACTGGCGATCGTGCTCCTACCAAAGATTACTATGGGGGTAGTACCTTACCCGCTGACCAAACCTATCTAGCTGTGGGAGCATTGCATATCTGGGTGCCCGCCTCCGTAGTTACAGCGAATGGGGGACAATTGAACGTTCGCAACAAAGTCTCGGCATTTACGGCCCAAGGAGCCAGCGGACAGACCAATCAGGAACCGACTTTAGCCAATAACAACTACGACCACACGCTCGTATCGACCAGCGGATCGTTTACATCTCATTATGCAACTGATGTAGATAACCGGGGGACACCACTACCCGGGATGAGTGCAATCTATGGTGGTGATGGCCCAGTGATGCCAAATCAAACCTATACCGATCGTGTTTATATTAATAATAATGGTGCCTTACCCTGGGGTGTGGGAAGTATCCTGTGTACAGCGATCGATAATCAAACCCAAGCAGTGCGGCCGCTAGCCGGAACTCCCGCTAGTGCGGTGAGGAATTTTAGCTATTATGGCACTTTAGGCATTGATTACGTGATTGAGTATGGTACAGGTAACTATGTCACTGTTTTAGACCATAAAAAAGCTACTTGTCGAGATATCGATTCCCCTGGTGGTTGGTTTTCAGATATCCGCAATGTGCCTGGTGGTGCTGATGCGGTTACTAAAGTTCGCGTCCGTGCAATCAAACCAATCCTAGCTGGACATACGTGGGATATTGCGGTGAATTTGAAGGCTCGGAACACTTACTTAGGCACTACTAATCAAATTCCAATCGGTACTAAATTAGTACAACATAGTTCCTTTTATATCCCCGGTTATCCAAATCCAGGGCAGGGTGAGCCAGGAATGCCAACTGATTGGTATGGGGGCTACTATCAGCGAGATATTAACTACTATATTGGTTGGGGCGATCGACTGACAATGACACGAGCCATCGTCCGGATTGACAAACAAAATGTCCCTAACAACCCTACGATTAATGCTGTCGCTGGTTCAGAGGTCACATTCATCCTCAAATCAAGCATCACAGCGGGGGTCAATCCACCTCCGGTCAACCCCAACGTCACCATCCGGGATATTCTGCCTGCAACCATGAATTATGTTGTCGGCTCTGCCAGTATTGCGCCTACCAGCATCATCACTAACCCCGATAGTACTAAAACCATCATTTGGGATCTTGGGCCGCGTACACCCAACCAAGTTGTGCCTGATATTACCTATCGAGCTAGTATCCGCCCCGATACACCCAATAATGCCACCGTGGTTAATACTGCCATCATTGAGTCTCCTGATGATGCCACCTTGGAACAATACCGTACCGACATCGCTAGCGTAACGGTCGGGAATGCCTCTAGTTTTCGCATCTTCAAGGAAGTAGAACAAAGTATTATCAATCGCAACAATGATATTACTTATTATCTTTACTATGCCAATACTGGCTCTTCTGACGTTGGTACTTCCCAATTCATTGATGTTTTACCTAATCTCAATGATGGACGAACTCCTGCTACTGTTTATGCTGGCTCCTCATCTTTCAGTTCGATTGCCGGTACTAATGGGGAAACCTTTGAATTTACTAACCGCCCTCACAGTCAAATCAACCCTGATCCTAACGATGCCAGTAATTTGACTGGGGGTTCAACTATTTGGTGCTTAAGTACCGCTTTTGGAACGACTGGATGTCCGACAGCGAATAGTAATGTCACTGGTATTCGGATCAATGCCCCAGCTTTTTCCAAAAATCTTCCTACTCGCAAACTTACTCTCAATATCACCACCACTGGTAATAATCCTGACGATCGCTATACTAATCGATTTACTGGCCGAACTAATGGCCTGTTGGGATTGTTGGTATCCAATGACGTATTCACTCGGGTGCGTTTTCCACCCAATGTATTGCTTGTCAAAAGAATTACGGCTATTAACAATAAACTATTTAGCACTGTCGTCAACGATCCCAATACCAGCAATGATAACCATCCTAATTGGCCAGCCAACTACCTTCTGGGGGCAATCAATGCAGGTAAGGTAAAACCAGGGGATGAAATTCAATACACTATTTATTTTATGAATGCTGGTGAGGATAATGCCAATAATCTCAAATTATGCGATCGATTAATGCCTAACCAATTATTCCAAACTAATAAATATGCTGGCGGTATGGGAATCCAATTCAAGTTGGGAGCAGATCCATCTCTGAATTTAACCAATGCAGCTGATTCTGTCGATCGCGCTCAATTCTTACCTGCTGACAAGGCTATGCCTACTACTTGTAATATACCTAATGGTGCGAAAAATGATAACGGCACGATCGTTCTAGATGTGACTGGTAATGCTGGTACTGGTAGTCCTAATCTGACTACTCTTCCCGCATCTACCTCATCAGGATTTCCTACTAATTCCTACGGTTTGATCCGTTTTACCACTAAAGTTCAGTAATCAATCCGATTGTTTGAGGCTAGTTCAGCAACAAGGACACATCTACAACTATCAAAAAGTTTTGAAATATGCCCACCAGTTGTAGTTGTTTAAAATAATAATGACAAAATAGCTCCA
>JAGVCD010000192.1 GCA_020059425.1 Chamaesiphon sp.
GGAGCCAAGATCACTAGTTTTGTAGGAATTCTACCAGTGGATAATCCCCATCGGTATGTGGTGTTTGCTGCTGTCGATGAGCCGCAAGATGACAAAACTGTAAATGGTCGGGGCGTAGCTTTTGGCAGTACAGTGGCCGCTCCGATCGTGAAAGAGGTGATGGATACCCTGATTTTGCAGGAACAGATTATTCCGATCAATGGTCAGGTAATATCAACCCCTAGCCCTACTCCGTCGGGTAGTGGTATATCTAAGCCATCAGATAGTGGAAAAATAACCCCGTTGCCCAGGGTCATGCCCCAGCCATCGACTGGAGCGACGGCCAAGCCTTAGAAGCCGTTCCGACCCCAAACAACCATCGAAATTGAAAAGGTAAAAATAACGAGCAAGGCTACCCAACCAAGTGTCAGAACCATAATGTTTATTGATATAAGTGATTTTTTGTTGTGTACCTATGATACAGGACGGCTAAGATTAAACCAAGCTCACAAAAATGACACCCTATGTGTGCCCGTAGGAGATAGCTAGAAATTATCTATTAAACTAGATGTGAAGAATGCAAAGATAAGGCTTTTTTGAGTGGCAATCAATCAATAATTTAAGGACATTTGATGATGAAATTACAGCAGTTACTGCAAGAAAGACGCGAAGACATTTTGGCGGTGGCGGATAGGCATGGGGCGTTCAATATACGGGTGTTTGGCTCGGTATCTAGGGGTGAAGAAACAGAAAATAGCGACATTGATCTGTTGGTGGATTATGACTTGAAACGTGTTTCAGCCTGGTTTCCAGGTGGTTTGTTAATGGATTTGCAAGATTTGCTCGATCGCAAGGTGGATATTGTAACGGAGCAAGGACTAAGTCCCTTGATTAAGGATCGAGTATTGGCAGAAGCTAAGTCTTTATGAATTTAGAAAAAGACCAAGTTTATATCGAGCATATTTTGGATTGCATTGACAAAATCAACCAATATACAGCCAAGGATCAGCAACGGTTTATTGCAGATGATTTGGTTCAAGATGGTGTTTTACGACGTTTACAAACAATGTCAGAATCGACTCAACGACTATCTGATCAACTCAAGCAAACTGCTCCAGATATAGATTGGCGGGCTTTGTCGGGGTTTAGAAATATTTTGGTTCATGACTATCTTAATGGAATAGACCTAAATCGAATTTGGGATATTGTCGATTGCCGCTAACAGTCCTGTCGGTACAGCGATGGTGGTACGGGTGGTTGTTCCAAACATCATACTTGATGTCCAAGAGTTACTATTATTGATGCTCTATTTTAAGTCGAAGTTTGTTCCGGCGATCGAATCTATGGCTGAAGCAAACATGATGTCCAGCCAGAACCATTGTGAATAAACAAAGTTCTCTCGTGCAAACGATTTTCTTGAAATTTCAGGAACTCCATCCGCACAGGATTGACATGATAACCACCCCAATTGTCAGGACGAGGTACCGGTTTACCTGCCAATTGAGTTGTAAATTCTTGCAATTGTTGTTCTAAAAATTCAGGATTTTCCAGGATGTTGCTCTGTTTAGATACCAAAGATGTCAGTTTTGCATCTCTGCGGCGTTCTGCAAAAAATTGGTCAGCTTCAGCATTAGATATAGGTAATGCTTTACCCTGAATACGTACTTGACGCTCAATGTGATCCCACCAGAACGTGAGAGCAACGTTCGGATTAGCACTAATAGAAATACCTTTAGCTGAATCTAACGCTGAGCAAAAAGTAAATCCTTTTTCCGACACCTCTTTCAGAGCTACGAAACGGGCTTCTGGGATACCGTTCTGATCGATCGTCGAAACGCAAACTGCTTTAGGATGTTGGAGTGGACTGCCTTCTAGTGCGTGACCATACCATTCCTTGAAAATGTCGATCGGATGTTGTGTCATGGGAATTCTCCGAGAATATCTCAGCGCCTGATGGGAGCATCAAATATTTAGCGATCACGATCTAAATACACCGAGCTATTAACATCACGTCCACCACCCACTAATTCCGGTGCTTTTTTGCCCCAGCCATAACGAACCGTATTAGAAATCATATGTTGCAAATCATCAACATAGGAGAAAAATACTGGAACGACAATGAGAGTTAACATCGTAGAGGTGAAAAAACCTCCCATAATGGCAATACCCATCGGTTGACGTACTTCCGCACCGGAACCGATGCCCAAGGCCAAAGGAAATATCCCAGCAATAGTGGCGATCGATGTCATCAAAATAGGGCGGAGACGAGAGACCCCGGCATCTAAGAGAGCCTGTCTTTGGGACTTTCCATCCTGCAGATTCAGAATGGTGTAATCTACCAAAAGAATCGAATTTTTGGTCACAATCCCTATTAACAACACAATGCCAATCAGCGCATATAACCCCAAGGCTTTTTGGGCAATCAATAAACCCAACAGTGCACCGCCTAAAGAGAAAGGCAAGGCCATCATGATAGTGATGGGATGAAGAAAGTCATTATACAACAGCACCAAAATCGAATAGATACAGAGCAGTGCTAATCCCAGGGCAACTCCAAAACGAGAGAAGATTTCTCCCATGATTTTGGCATCGCCTGCTTCTTGCTGAACTACGCCAGCGGGTAAATTCAGCAGAGCTGGTAATTTATTCACAGCGGCCACCGCATCGCCCAAAGCAACACCTTTAGCTAAATTTCCTTCGATCGATACTTGACGAGAACGATCATAGCGATCGATCTGGGCCGGACCACTCCCAAACCGGATATCGGCCACTTCCATCAGCGGCACTAAAGTGCCATTTTGGCTGGGAACTTGGAGATTTTTCAGGCTGTTAATATCAGTTTTGGCTTTCGGGTCAATTTGCACTCGAATCGGAATTTGCCGATCGCTTAAGTTGAATTTGGCCAAGGTCGCCTCACTATCACCAATTGTGGCCAAAGAAGCAGTGCGGGCAATCGATTGCACCGTTACACCCAAATCACCTGCTCGCTGCGGATCAGGAATCACCAGAATCTCTGGTCTGACCAAGCTAGCGCTAGAATTAACTTCGATCAATCCCGGCAGTGCTCGCATTTGCTTTTCCAAAGCGTTAGCAGCCTGTTGCAGCGTCTCAGAGTCTTCACTCTTGAGTAAAATAGTTAACTCTTTTTTACTGCCAGCCGCCCCTTGGGCTTCAAAACTAATTCTCGCCCCCGGAATTTTCTGAAATTCTGGCCGAACTTGCCGTTCAAATTCAGCTTGGGGAAGTCGTTCCTCGCGGGGTTTGAGCTTAATTGTCAAACTGGCCGTATTAATATCTTCGGTAGCTAAAACACTGTCGATCGCACTGCCCACCGCGCTGGCTTTCATCAAGTTAGTAGTCTGAGTCACCACTCGATCGGTATCTTGTAAAGTAGAACCCGGTGGTAATTCCACTGACAGGGTCGAAATGCCCACGTCACTAGAATCAATAAAGCCCTTAGGAATGAGAGGCACCAACATTAGACTACCGACGAAAAAGGCGATCGCCAAAACAATCGTGGTCAAGCGGTGACGTAAGGCCCAAATCAATACTGATTTATAGGGTTGCCAGCGGCGGCGCGGGGCAGATATCTGTAGCTGAGTGGGGCTTTGATGGTGAACGGGGCGTTTATCTTTGAGCAAATAGGCACCCATCATCGGCGTAATCATCCGGGCAACAAGCGTCGAAAAAATTGTGGCTACCGAAACAGTGACTCCAAAAGGTTGAAAAAACTGTCCTGGAATCCCGCCCATAAAAGCCACCGGCAAAAACACCGCCACAATGGTGGCCGAACAGGCCACCACCGCTAAGCCCACCTCTTCAGCGGAATCGATCGCGGCCTGGAAGGGTGGTTTACCCATTTCCATATGGCGTTCCATATTTTCAATTTCGACTACCGCATCATCTACCAAGTTACCTACGGCCAGAGCTAAAGCCAGCAGGGTCATACTATTGAGGGTATAGCCCAGCGCCTGTTGAACAGCAAAGGTCGGAATCATGGAGAGCGGTAAGGCGACGGCGGTAATTAGGGTGGCGCGCCAGTTGCGCAAAAACAACATAATGGTCAGCACCGCCAGCAC